>JASFZD010000041.1:0-18127 GCA_045046645.1 Sulfurimonas sp.
ATTCATAGATATAAAGATAAAAGTCTTGAAGAATTATTGCCTTGGAATGTTAAGCTGGATTAGGTTACTGTAGGGGTATCAGACTTTGTGGATACTAAATCATACTGTTTTTTTGCTCTAATAGAAGTGTTTCGTACTCATTTTGCTTCGTGTTATATTGCTCTTGTAGTTGTCCTAGCAGTATCTTTTGAGCAAGATAATTATTTTTAGAACCGACTCCCATTTTGTACTTATCTTTAGCTGTTTTTATTTTATCTGCTTGTAGTGCTACCCCAGTTTTTTGAAGTGTTAAACTCTGCTTTAGAAGCTCTATCTTTTTCTTACGGGGTCTATCACTTACCTTAGCAATAAGCTCTCCTTTATAAACAAAACTATTTTGCGACACTTGCACCTCCAAAAGACCACTTGTTTTTGCTGTTATGCTTGTTTCATTTTTTGCTATAACCCTGCCTGTAGCATCTATACTAAGAGCTATATTCTTCTGAGTAGGCTGTATGACACTCACGGAGAGTGTTGATGCGAAGATTGGTATTGTTATAAAAATTGATACTATTACTGTTTTAAACATTGGCTACTCTTTTATTTTAGTTAATTGAAGAGTATGATATCTAAATGAAATGAGAATGAATAGAAGAGTTATTTCATAATAAAAACTGAAAATCTTATACTAGAAAATCTCCTATATCATTTGCTAATGGTATATTTGAATTACAGAGTGATTCAAGGTTTATACCTCTTTTAGGTATTCTCCTAGTATTGCTACGCCTGTTCTTGGTGTTAGTTTTTCGTTTGTTGATTCAAGGTTGAAATTTAATATTGTTTGAGGCATAATTCTTCTTGTGTTGAGAAAAAGTTACACCCGTTGGGTGAAAGTCTTTGAGTGTGACTTTTTCGCTTTAAAGTGCCTAATTATAGAGCAATTTGGCTTATTGTCTAATTTGGTATGGAATTATTTGGGCATAACTAAGACTAGATTTTTTATAAAAATTTCGGTATAATGTTAGCATTGATAGATATAAGAAAAAGCCTACCTTGTTGTGAAGCAAGTTTCGGAAAGTTATGGGTCTTAAGTTTAAGATTGCCAAACTGCCAAATGTATTTATACCCTACATTTTTTCTCTCATATTATCATAATTTCTCAACCTTTAGCAATAACTTCTTTAGGTTGTCATTCGGAGAATATTATGAAAACATTCGCAAAAGTGGCACTAGTTTGCCTTTTTTCAACATTGGTGTCTGCTCAGGAGTATTCCATAAGCTTTGACAAAATCGAGACTCATAATGAGTTTATCCCTGCTATTAGTTTTTTAATCAAACCAAAATATTTACAAAAGCTTAACTTTATACTTGCTTATGCAAATGATTTTTCAATTACTAATAACAACGTTCTGCCAGATAGACCTATAACGAGTTATTACATGGCAATAGCTTATAGATTTTAATCTGTCAGCTATTTGTTATAAATTTGTTCGAGTAATTTTGTCTGTTTTTTAGACTCTTCTAATCGTTCTCTATTTACAGAAAATGTATCGAGAGTTAGGATAAGTAAAAGTATAAAGAATATATATAAGATTGTTATAAAGAAGGAAAAGATAAGACCTAGGAAGAGAAAGGTCTTAAAGACGATAAGAGCACCTAAAAGGGTAATCGCCCAAGATGCTCCAAGCAAAAAGCTTATAATTTTATCAAATATATCTTTTTGCATTGTTTAGAACCTAGTGTTCTTCAACAGCAACGGCACCACCAAGATATACATAAGTAAGCATCATAAAGATAAATGCTTGTAAAAATGCTCCAAATGTTAAAAGTGCAAATGGTATTAAAGGGATAATCCAAGGTACAAGCATAAGCATTACAGCTAAGAACATATCATCACCCTTGATATTTCCAAAAAGACGAAAGCTCAAAGAAACTATACGAGAAAAGTGAGAAACTATTTCAACAGGGAACATGAGCCATGCTAACCACCAAACTGGACCACTAAAGTGTTTAAAGTACTTTATAACACCTTGTTTTTTAATACCTACATAGTTATAATAAACAAAGACTGTTAAAGCTAAAGTTACTGTCATATTTAGATTTGCAGAAGGAGCTTCAAAACCAGGAATAATACCGATAAAATTTGCAATACCTACAAAAAGCCCAATTGTTGCAACTAAAGCAACATATTTACGAGCATTTTCCTTTCCCATTACATCTGTACCCATAGATAAGACACCATTAATGTATGCTTCCATAAGGTTTTGAGTTCCTTTTGGAACTAGTTGTAAATTTGACATAGCAACTTTCACTAAAACTAATGCAATAAGTGCTGATAACACCATGTGCGTTAAAAAAAGAAAATCATGATTTTCAGAAATTAATCCAAAAAAAGTAAACAATTCAGCCATTGGTATTCTCCCTTGTATTTAAATTACGGAATTCTACTAAAAATTGCATTAAAGTATGCTAAATTTCAACTATCTATTTAGCGAATTCTACTGCTCTGCTTTCTCGGATGACATTAACCTTAATCTCACCAGGGTATTGCACTCTCTCTTCTATCTCTTTAGCAATCTCTCTTGCCATTAAAACAGACTCATCATCATTTACTAGTGTTGCGTTTACAAGTACTCTCACTTCTCGACCTGCGTTTATAGCATAAGCTTGCCTCACACCTACATGTGAAGATGCTATGTCTTCAATCTCTGTAACACGCTTTAAAAAACTCTCTAAAACTTCTCTTCTTGCTCCTGGACGAGCAGCAGAAAGTGCATCAGCAGCACAAACTGCTCCACACTCAACACTATTTATCTCTTGTTGTCCATGATGTGCATAAATTGCATTAATCACAACTTCACTCTCATTATATCGATTACAAACTTCAGCACCTAAATCGACATGATTTCCATCATGGTCATGTGTTAAAGCCTTTCCTATGTCGTGGAGTAAACCAGCTCTTTTTGCAAGGATTGGATCTCCACCCATTTCAGCTGCCATCACACCTGCTAAATGTGCAACTTCAAGCGTGTGAGCCAATGCATTTTGTCCATAACTTGCTCTATAACGAAGACGACCTATAAGTTTCATAAGCTCAGGATGCATTACGCCAATATTCATATCAGCAATTAGTTCTTCACCTTCGGCTAATATCCCAGCCTCAAACTCATCAGATACTTTTTTAAAGATTTCTTCTATACGCGTTGGCTGGATTCTTCCATCTTCAATAAGTAGTTGCAGTGTTTTAGTTGCAATTGCACGGCGATAGAGGTTAAAGCTACTCACAAGGATAGCATTAGGCGTATCATCTATCACAATATCTACACCCATAAGTGTTTCAAGGGCTTTTATATTTCTACCCTCTTTACCTATGATACGACCTTTAAGCTCATCATTTTCTAAATGAACTAAGTTTGTCAATCTCTCAGAAGCAAATTCACCTGCAAAACGACTTGTCGCTTGAGCTAGTATAAAGTTAGCCTTTTTTTCACCCTCTTCTTTTGCTTCATTTTCATATTTTCTTACAATATGAGATATCTCTGCACGAGATTTTTCTTCAATATTATGAAGTAAAAGTGTTTTTGCTTCTTCTTTTGTCATTCCCGCACTATGCTCTATCGAATGTACGGCTTCATCTAGTTTTTTCTCATATTTTTCTTGTAAAAGATTAAGAGATTTTTCGTTTCTTTCTAAATTGAGTTGCGTAGATTTAATAATATTACTGTCTGATTGATGTTTTTTCTCGACAATCTGTTTATTACGATTAAAACTCTCTTCATTTTTAACAAGTTCATCTTCTCTTTGACGTAAATTAGCCTTGGCTCTTTCTTTGGCACTTTCATACTGTTTTTTAGCTTCCATCTCTATCTCACGCGATTTTAGATGCGCTCGTTCGAGGAGTGTTTGTGCTTCATTATCTATGGCAATTGCTTTTGCTTTTGCCTGTTCTACATATATTTCAAAATTTGCAGAAGTTATTTTTTTAGATATTAGAAACCCTACAACACCACTAACTATGGCTATTGAGCCACCTGAGAGTAGTTCATTTAACATTGTTTATTTCCTTCTTTGACTCTTCTTAGCATTTGTAATTTTTAGAGTCGGTGTTAGTAGTACATCACAAGTAACATCATATGCATCACATACATGCTCTTTCGTGTAACAAATTTCTTGCTGTGTAAAAATCGTATAAGGTCTCTTTTTTAACTTTTCAAAGAAACGATCATACATCCCTTTTCCAAAACCTACTCTTTGTAAATTACCATCTACACCAACCGCAGGTACTATTGCTATGTCAATTTTATTAATATTTTTATGTGTATTTTCAGCTTCAAAAATACCGAATTTTTTCTTTTTCAGTGGTAACCTAAATGGTACCATTTTAAAACTTTTACCTTCCATAAAGGGGACATAAACATCACAAATTTTTCTCATTTCATGAAGTGTTTTAAGTATATTTGCTTCCATTGGTAATGGATAATAAAAAAGAATTTTTTTATTTTTTAAATTTTTCAACTCAAGTCTCAATTTTTTATTTATCAAGTATGTTTTATATAATTTATTATGCTGTGAACTATTTTTTAGTTTTTTTAAACATTTTTTTCTAAAAATCGGCTTCGTAAGAGTCATGTTAAATCTTTATGGCTATAATTTCATATATTTTACACAAAAAACATTTAAAGGTATATAACTCCATGATAAAACTCACTATTCTTTCGACATTACTTACATTGTCTCTCTTGTTACAAGCTTGTTCTCAAGATAAGGACAACAATACAAATGCTAATAACATGATTAGTAAGAATGAGTATGTACTTACAGGCTTAGACACTAAACAGTATGTCGTAACGAAAGAGTTAAATGGATTTAAACTCAAGGGTGCTGAGGGAAAAGTAGTTATATTTGATATTTTTGCTACTTGGTGTCCCCCTTGTAGAGCAACTGCTCCACACCTTAGTGCTTTACAAAAAAAATATAAAGATGATTTGGTAGTTATAGGCGTTACAATTGAGTCAGACCTACCAAACCAAAAACTGCAAGATTTTAGAAGCTCATATGGTGCTGATTATACCTTAGTAAATTCTACTCAAAATCGTCGTTTAGTCAATGCTATGACTAGAAGTTTAGAATTGGGTGATAATTACCCTATTCCTATAATGGCAATTTACAAAGATGGAAAACTTGTTGAAAAATATATAGGTCTTGTTGAAGAAGAATTTGTAAATAGTGATATCAAAATGGCTTTAGGCAAATAGGGCTTTTTTATGACTGACTGGCTCAAAGAATCACTTAACAAAACCGTTGAAGCGATGAAAACGGTTGCACCAAAGAAAAAAGTATATTTCACAAAAGATGAGTTAGAAGATATCTTACTGGAGGCTGATGTTGAATACGCTTTAGTAGAAATTATTTTAGAACAGACTTATCAAGAAAAAATTGATAGAGAGATTCTGCGTTCTAAACTTTTAGCAACGCTTGCATGGACAAAATACAAAGAGCCTGAATTTACAGCACCTTTTGTTGATCTTATTGTTGGTGTCAATGGTGCTGGTAAAACAACAACCATTGCAAAGCTAGCATTAAAGTACCAAAGTGAAGGTAAATCAGTTATCTTAGGAGCTGGAGATACTTTTAGAGCAGCTGCCATAGAACAACTTACTCTATGGTCTAAAAGATTAGATATTCCTATTGTATCTTCAAAACAAGGACATGACTCTTCTGCTGTTGCTTATGATACTATTGACTCTGCTAAGTCAAAAGGAATTGACCATGTTATCATAGATACTGCTGGTCGTTTGCATACACAAACAAATCTTTCAAATGAACTTAAAAAAATTAAGAAGATATGTAATAAAGCCCATGAAGGCGCACCACAAAGAACTATACTTATTATAGATGGTACACAGGGTAATTCTGCTATTGTTCAAGCAAAAGCATTTAAAGAGATGATAGGCATAGATGGTGTTATCATTACCAAACTAGATGGTACACCTAAAGGTGGTAGTATTTTTAGTATCGCTTATGCTTTAGAGATACCTATCCTTTATGTTGGAACTGGTGAACAGCCTGAAAACTTAACAAAGTTTGATAAATATGAGTTTGTAGATGGTTTACTTGATGCTATTTTTGTGAGGGAAGAAGAACCAACAACAACGGTAGAAATAGCACAAACGCAGCTACGAACTCCCATAAAAGAAATTAAAGAAGAAATAATCACAGAAAATGAAGATGCATTAAATATATTTTTAAAAGATGAAAGACTCGTAATTGTGAAAAAAATATCTAATACTGAAATCTTAGTGAACTATGCTAATACACCTGTTGACACACATATAAAGTATAAAAATAATAAGTGGTCATACGCTAAATAAATTAAATAAAAAGAGTGGACATGAACATAATAGTAAATGGTGAAGCTAAAGAATTTGAAGAAAATATTACATTAATTTCTATATTAGAAAAATTATCTCTAGTTGGAAAAGTTATGGCTGCGGCAGTAAATATGGACATTGTAAAACAAGATGCTTGGGATAAATATGTATTAAAAGATGGGGATAAACTTGAATTACTTGATTTTGTTGGTGGTGGTTAATAAGTTTCTAAAGCTACTACAGCAATAGCATAGTCTCCATCATGTGTTATCGATACACTTACATCTTTTATGGAAAAATTCTCTATCATCTTTGAAGAGAGCTTGATTTTGGGTGCCCCTTTTGGAGTTTTTGATATTGTTATATCATGAAAACTACATTCAGCACTGATTCCAACGCCTAAAGCTTTTGAACATGCTTCTTTAACAGCCCAAAAACCAGCAGCTGTTTTATGATTTTTCACAAGTAAAATTTCTTCATTATTAAGAAACTTCAAAAGAGCCTTATCACCAAACCGCTCCATCAAGCGATTCATACGAGAAGTTTTTATTAAGTCGATACCTATCATTTATTGAATTACAAATTCCGTAAAATAGATACCTTTAATTTGACCATCAGAAATCATTGCGTTTAGAGTATCCATGATTTGACTTTCAACTTTTGCTTTACCTTTTTTAGAAGATATCTCTTCAAGTGTTTTTGAGGTAAGTATTCTTATTATCCTATCTCTAAGAACTGCTGATTTAGCATCAAGTTCTAAACTCAACTCTTCACCTTCAAGTTCTAAGGAAAGCGTTACTTTTAGATATCTTCTTCCTGAATCACTTTTCAAATTTACCGTAAATGTATCAAGTGGGTACAATACACCAATATCTTGTAATTTTCTTGAACTCATGCTATCTGAACGAGCCGAACTACTTCTTTGCGAGCTAGATGCACTTTTTTCTCTTACTTGAGGTGCTGATGCTGTAACATCTTCTTCATCTGAACCCATCATTAAAACTGCTACAACCCCACCTATAGCGATAATAAGTACAAGCACAACGATAATTATAATCATCAACATATTACTCGATTTTTTTTCTTGTGGTGCTTCTTCTTCTGTGCTTTCTTCTTCAGCCATTTTTCTTCCTTGAAATTATTATACTAGTATATCGGATTATATAAAATATTTATAAACTACTTCTTCTCATTTACTAAATCTTTCAATGCTAAAAACTCATAAGTTTCAGCATTATAGTAGTCTATATTTCCTGTTTCAATGTCGTAATACCATCCATGAATACTTAAATCACCATCTTCAAATCTCTTTTTAACCTGTGGATAGGTTAATAAATTTTCAATTTGGTTCATAACAGATAATTTTTCTGTTAAACGCAGTAGTTCTTCTTTTGGTGCATCATTACCTAAACTTAAAATTGCAGATTTTTTTGCACTTTCTCCAAGTTGAAGCCATTTTTTTGTATGCACAAGAGAATCATCTTCTATGGTCTTATATAAGTGCTCACAAGCACCACAATGTGTATGCCCACAAATAATTATCTCTTCTACATTTAACACACTTACAGCGTATTCTATGCCTGTTGCTGTTGAGTGAAAATCTTCATCAGGGCTGTATGGTGGAACAAAATTTCCAACATTTCTTATAACAAAGAGATCCCCTGGGTTAGATTGTACTATCATATCTGGGATAACTCTAGAGTCTGAACAACCTATAAAAAGTGCTTTAGGTGATTGCCCAGTTATTACAAGATTTAGAAGAGCCTCTTGATTTTTTTTAAAGTATGATTTAAAAAGCTTGTTACCATGTGCATAATCTTGTAAATTCATTATAATAGCACGCTAAATAAAATCTTTAATTTCTAAAACTTTAATCATTTCTTCAAATATTGCACCTGACTCACGAGCAATATCGTCTGGATATTCTATGACTAAAACTTCTTTACCATTTGAAACAGCCGTTGTGTATGTTTCAGGTTTTATACTATGCTTGGCAATAATAGACTCAACACCAGAGATGACTCTTTGTTTTTCTTCTGCGTTTTCATAAGCTATAGATAACTTTGAAAATCGTTCTTCACTTCTAAATTCGGCATCTAACATCTAATTCCTTCGTATTTATTACGTATTTTAGTGTTATTATAGTTAAACTCTTTTATATTATTGATTAAATTTAGTACCATTCTAATAGTTTAGTCACTTCATCGACTACAAATGTCTTTAAAGTTGTTTTTTCTAAAGGTTTTTTTGCTAAAAGTACTTTAGAAATATTTTGTAATTTTGCCTCTTTTAATCTAGTGTCAAGTGCATATACTTCTCTGACATCTCCAACAAGAGAGACTTCACCGATAAATACTGTCTCTTTAGAGATAGCCCTATCACGAAAACTACTAATTATTGCTGCTAAAACTGCCAAATCTGCTGCTGTTTCTGTGATCTTAATCCCACCCGTAATATTTATAAAAACATCATAACCCGAGAGTGGAATTTCAAGTTTTCTTTCTAAAAGAGCGAGTAGCATATTGAGACGATTATTATCAAAACCTGTCGCTTGTCTTTTTGAATTTGGTGTATGTGACTCTGATACAAGAGCTTGAACTTCTAAAATAATAGGTCGTGAACCCTCCATGACAACAGTCAAAGCAGAGCCTGCCTGCTCGGAATCACGGTTAAAAAATCTTGATGATATATCTGTTGCAGGGACTAAACCCTCCCTCCTCATCTCAAAAACACCTATCTCACTTGTAGGTCCAAAACGGTTTTTAAATCCTCTTAGTATACGTAATTCTTGAGAACTATCCCCTTCAAAGTAAAGTACAGTATCTACCATATGTTCTAGCACACGAGGTCCAGCAATAGAGCCTTCTTTTGTAATATGACCTATAATAAAGATAGCAATACCTCTCTCTTTTGCGATTCTCATAAGCTCAAAAGTTATCTGCCTTACCTGTGTTACAGAACCAGGTGCTGAAGATATATTTTCGGAGTAAATAGTTTGAATCGAATCTATGATAAGAAAGTCATATTTCCTATGTTCAAGTTCTACTAAAATTTGTTCTAACCTTATCTCACTTAAAAGATAAAGTGCATCATGATTTGCTTTTAAACGGTTCGCACGAAGTTTTATTTGAGAGGTTGATTCTTCTCCTGTCACATAAAGTACATCTTTGTTTGTTGATGCGATGTTTGCACCTACTTTAAGTAAAAGTGTAGACTTTCCAACCCCTGGGCTTCCTCCTATAAGGGTTAAAGAACCAGGTACTATACCTCCTCCTAAAACTGTGTCAAGTTCACTATCTAGTGAGCTATATCTAAAAACTTTCTCTTCTACGACATCATTGATGCTCATAGCTTTAGCAGGCGAAGAACTGCTTGATTTTGTCTGCTTTACTACTTCTTGCTGATGTTCACTCAGCTCTACAAAAGAGTCCCATGCACCACAATTCGTACATTTTCCCATCCATTTTGGAGTTGTAAGTCCGCAATGTTGACATTCAAACAATATCTTTTTCTTAGCCATCTTTAGCCCTATGATGATAAATTTTAAATATTATATTGCTTTTTTCATTTGGAGTTTAATTATATTGCAAATTGACATACATTTTTTATTATTTATTCTATGTTACTATTTTACAAATAATTTTAGGTGGATAATATATGAAAATGACAATGGCAAAATCACAGGATGCAATCGATGCTTACACTCTTGTGAGAAGTTTACAAAAAAGATTTGCAGATAAACTAAGTAATTTAAGTGCCCAGTTTGGTAAAGATAAAGCATTTGAAGAAGTGACATGGCTCAGAGATGGTGGGGTTCATGGTGGTGGTAGCCGTTTTGAATCTCGTGATGAGACACTTTTTAATACAGGAAGTGTAAATGTTTCTCAAGTGCATTATAATGAACAGCCTGATAGAAACTTACAAAGTGCTACGGCTATCTCAACTATTATTCACCCTAAAAACCCACATGTTCCTTCTATTCATATTCATATTAGCCTTACACAGATGAAGGATGACAAATCTTATTGGCGTATTATGGCGGACTTAAATCCTAGTATAAACAGTGAAGAAGATAGAGTTAAATTTGAAAATGCACTTGTAAATTTAGCTGGAAAAACTTACAAAGAAGGATCTGCACAAGGAAATAAATATTTCAATATTCCTGCTTTAAAAAGGGCTCGTGGAATCTCTCATTTTTATCTAGAAAACTATAAAACAGGTGATAAGAAAAAAGATTATGATTTTGCAAATACGTTTGGAGAGGGTGTCATAGACACTTATATAGATATAATTACAAATGCTTTTAAAACAAGAAATACAATTTCTTCAGACGATATACAACAACAACTAGAATATCATACACTCTATCTTTTTCAAGTACTTACCCTTGATAGAGGAACAACATCAGGGCTTATGATTCACAATCAAAATGATGTAGGAATTATGGGTTCATTACCAACTTTTGTTGATAAAAAACTTTTACATTCATGGGCTAAAAATGTAAGTAATCCACAAAATAAATTAGTAGATGCCCTCGTTAATTCTATCGGTGAAGATGGAGCTATAGATGTATTGACAAAGATGAAACTAGCTCAAGCAGTTCGAGAGCATTATAAAGCTTACCCTCAGGCACTTAGTATGCAAGCAAGCGGAAACACTATACCCTCAACTGTAGATAACCACAAATTTTAAAACTTTTGGTTATATTCCACCCAAGGCTTTTTTAACATTATCATCAGCCATTGTGATATTCCACACTGGCTCCCAAACAACTTCAACTTTAGCTTCTTTTATATTTGCCATTTTTTCTACAGCTTCTTTTACCCATTGTTGAATCATCTGGTGCATAGGACAGGCTTTTGTGGAGAGCGTCATAACAACATCTACATTACCCTCTTCATCACATTTTGCGTCATAAATCAACCCCATTTCTACAAGGTTGAAACCAACTTCTGGATCAATAACCGTTGAAATTGCTAAAAATAGTTCTTCTTTTGTGTACATTTTAAATTTCCTTTATTTATAATTTATCATATAAAGCATACTTCTCATAAACGCAAGAGCACCGATAACTAAAAATGATGCTCCTGCGTTTATAAAAATATCACTTTTAAACAGTATTGCAATAGTCACAATCACAACACCAACAGCAGAAAAAACAAACTGAGCTTGTGAGCTTTTTATCGGTACCATATCAGCAAGCATTGGTACTTTTTGTTTTCCAACAAGTGGAGAAAATCTCTCAAACCATACTAAAAATGGAATGATTTTATAGATATGTCCAGTAATTAAAAAGGCGAAAAATCCAAAAAATAGCAACCATCCTGAAGCAACTAAATATTGTTCTTCATGCATCACAAGATATAAAACACCTAAGATAAGTGCAACTATCATTGAAATATAAGAAAACATCAAAGAAATAGCATAAACATCATTCTCTTTTCTTGGTCTTATTTTATAAATATGATATATAAGATAGAAATAGACTAACATCGCTATAAATGAAAATGCATAGCCTATATATTCTAATATATCTTGTCCAAATAAAGACGAGAGTACAACCAAAACAACACCTATACTCATCATAGTAATTGAAATCTGCAATGGTTTCATGGAAAAATCATGAGAAAGTGTAAACATCGGCACTAAAACAATAGACAGTCCCATGATGGTAATCGAAATATATCCACCAATGACGAGATATACATGTGCATGAAGCAGTGAAGATATATTAATTGAAATCGTTCCAGAAAAACTAAGTGCCATCAAAAGCCCAAATATAATGCCAAAGAATAAAAAAGTATTTGAGATAAGAACACTACTCATCACAAGCGTTAGTTTTTCTACTTTGAAAATAGTTAAGAATATCTCACCTACAAATATCATCATAGCAATAAGTACCGTAACTCCTCCGAAAGGCAAAAGAGCAGGCGAATAAACAAAGCCAAGAGCCATAAGGACAGTACCAATAAGAAGTAGTGGCCAGATTGCATAAAATAGTTCTACTCCAAAGTGCCCCACTTCAAGAACAACAGGAACAAGTTGTGCCATTGCACCAAAGATTGTCATCATTACAAAACCAAGTAAAAAGAGATGCACGAAGCTAATAACTTCAGGATTTGAAAAAAACAGATCCTCTGTATGAAAAGAAAAGACAAAAAATGAAGAGATGAGAAAAAATAGCCCTCCTAAAATAAAAAAGGGAGCTATTAGTTTAAATGGGGGAGCAAAGTCTTGCGAGATTGGTGTCATATATTATTTAATTAACCGTGACAAGAGTTTTGAGTAAGATCAGAATCAACACCTGCATCCACGCTAGAAAAAGTCACTTTGACTAAGCCATTTCCTATCTCTTCATCAGTATGAGATACATCAGCTTCAAGTTTAGCAAAAAGACCACCAGGCATTTTATGATTTATCATAACTAACTTATCATCACTATTTTTTATAAGGGCTAAACCACTCATGGCATTTACCATAGGAGCTGGTGGTCCCTCTTTTGAAGTATCAAAGTAATAAGTACTTTGTCCCTCTTTTGCTTCTTTAAAGAAATCAACAGTTGCTCCAGCAACTTCTATTTTTACTGCATTACTTGGAATTATTGACATAATTACATTTCCTTGTTATAAATTATAAAAAGAATTATAGTTCAATTTTAGTAATATACCATTGATTTAAAACAATAAACATAGAATTTAAGAAAAACTTACGTTATAATATTATCTAATTTGTCCACTTCCATATATCTTGTATTTATAAGTTGTGAGTCCTTCTATACCCATTGGTCCACGAGCGTGAAGTTTGTTTGTACTTATCCCTACTTCTGCACCAAAACCAAAAGCACCACCATCTGTAAAACGTGTTGAAGCATTCACATAAACAGCAGCTGCATCTATAGCATTTAAAAATTTTTCTGCTACTGATATATTTTCTGTAATAATTGCCTCGGAGTGTCCAGAAGTAAACCTTACAACATGTTCTATCGCTCCATCTACTCCATCAACAACTTTAATATTTAATATATTTGCCAAATACTCTGTATCGTAATCTTCATCAGTTGCATGTTCTGTTTGGATAATAGCTTGCGTTTCCAAACATCCTTTTAACTCTGTATGCGCCTTATCAAACTCTACTTTTAATTTAGGAAGTATATCGGCGGCTATAGATCTATCTACTAAAAGTGTCTCCATCGCATTACATACACCGGGTCTTTGTACCTTAGCATTAATGGCTATAGCGATAGCATTGTCGATTTTCGCATCTTTATCTATATAAGTATGACACTGACCTTTATCATGTTTTACTACGCTTACTGTTGCATTTTCACTTACATGTTTGATAAGCCCCGCTCCACCACGAGGGATGATTAAGTCTACATATTTATCCATCTTGATAAGTTTGTTCACCCCTTCTCTTGAAGAGTCAGGAATGAGTGCTATAAGTGCAGTCGGCAAATCATTTTTAGCTAATACATCTTGTAAAACTTTAGCTATTGCTTTGTTGGAGTTTTCTGCTTCTTTTCCACCCTTTAGCACGCAAACATTCGAACTTTTAAAACATAATGCCGCTGTATCACTAGTAACATTTGGACGAGACTCATAAATAATCCCAATAACACCGATAGGGATACTTACCTTTTCAATTTTTAATCCATCTTCTGTTACCCAACCATCAAGTATGCGACCTACTGGCTCTTTTAATGCTGCTATCTCTTCAACAGCTTTTGCCATACCAAAAACTCGCTCTTTATCTAAAAACAGTCTATCCATAAGTGCTGAAGTAAGCTTATTTTTCTCTCCATCACTCATATCAATTTCATTAGCATTTAAAAGTTCATCTGTATGCAAACGCAGTGCTTCTGCCATCTCTTTTAAGATTCTATTTTTTTCATGTCCACTCAAGGTATTTAAAACTCTACTTGCCGATTTTGCTTCTTGTAAAAACTCTTCCATTATTATCACTCCCTCTTACTTACGCTATAATAACATAATTAAATTAAGGAATATTCTTTTGAAAACAATAACTTTTATTGGAAATGGAAACATGGCGCTTAGTATTGCACAAGGGCTAAAAAATGATTATAAGATAGATGTTGTTGGAAGAGACTTGAAAAAACTTGATGCTTTTGAAGAAAAATTAAGTGTAACTATAGGAAAATATCTTATAGATGGTTTTTACATAGAAGATAGAACCCTGCTCTTTTGTGTAAAACCTGCCAATGTTGAAGAAGTAGGTAAAAAACTACAAGGAAAAGCAAAAGTTGTTTACTCCGTTTTGGCTGGAACGACAGTAGAAAAACTGCGTTTAAACATAAGCACAAACGCAGTAGTAAGGACTATGCCAAATTTAGCAGCAAGTGTTAAAAAATCTATGACAACACTCACTGGTGATCTTGCGTTTAAAGAAGAAGCCCAAGAACTTTTAGGTGCCATTGGAACAACAAGATGGCTTGTAAGCGAAAAAGAGATAGATATCGCAACTGCTCTTGCTGGAAGTGGTCCCGCATATCTTGCACTCATCGCTGAATCACTTGCAGATGGTGCTGTAAAACAAGGGCTTAAACGAGATGATGCTATGGCAATTATGCGTGGTCTCTTTGGTGGTTTTGGGGAACTGATTCAAGATATTCACCCTGCTCTGCTTAAAGATGGGGTTATGAGTCCAGGGGGAACAACGGCTGCTGGATATGGGGCTTTAGAAGATGGAAATGTTAGAAGTGCTTGCATAAATGCGATTGAAAAAGCTTATAAAAAAGCAACTGAACTTTAATAATGATCAATTAACTTAAAAACTTCTTCCTTTACCTCGACATGTAAATCAAGTAAAGAGAGAGGCAATCCAAAATCTTCTACTTTTACAAAATCTTTATATGTTACAAGAAGTGAGTCAGAATTATCTCTCTTTAAAACCTCTTGGAGTTCATCTTTGGTGAAACTATGATGATCAGCAAAATAGTTTTTACTCACGACTTTTGGTAAAAATTTATTTAATCTTTGTGGTCTTGCGATGGCGGTTACTAACGACATCTTTTTAGTTTCATCTTTGAGTTCAACTACTCTTGTAAAATCAATACCATCTTTTAAAACAGTAGCATTTTTACCACTCCATAATCTTTCTCTAAAAGGACCAGAGGGGAGACAAGAGTTATTTACACTTTGCACATCTATCAGTAAATCAAGCTTTTTGATATCATGTTTTGAGTAAGCATCATCCAAAAATATAATCTCTGCACCCATCTCTTGAGCTTTTAAGATACCTTTTTTTCTATCTTCACTTACTATTACAATAGTATTTGCTAATTTATGAGCATATATCATCGCCTCATCACCACTTACATCTACGCCACATAAGATACTGTTCTTATCTTTTACAACATGTAAGCCTACAGAATTTCTAGCATATCCACGAAGGACGATAGCTGCGTTTGGGTATCTTAAAGCAAGTGCAGTTACCAATGGTGTTTTTCCACTTCCTCCAACACTTAAGTTACCAACACTTACTATTTTAACACCAAAATCTTGGGCTGTTTTACTCTTAAAACGCAAATACATTATCAGACAGTATAAGTAACTAAATGGGAGAAAGATTAAAGAAAGAAGTTTTTGAAGAAAATTTGGGTTGTAAAAATATTTCTCAACCCAAAATACAAATTTTTTTTTCAAAGGTTTTAAACTCTTGTTTTGGCTATCTTCTTGATTTGATCAATCACAGTTTTAACAGTTTTATCATCCATACTTGCATAGATAGGAAGTGATAATACTTGCTGATAAGCACGCAACGCTACTGGAAAATCATTCACGCGCAAGGCATACTTTGACTTGTAATAAGTCAGTAAATGTAGTGGAATATAATGCAAGCCACTACCAATACCTTTCTCTTTTAATGCAACTGCAAATGAGTCACGATTTTTATCTATCTTAACAATATATAGAGAAAATGGATGTTCACTATCTTCCATACTTGGCGTACTGATATGAGCAACACCTTTAAGTGCATCACTATACATTTTTGCAATTTCTTGTTGTCTCTTTATGTTTTCATCTTGTTCATCTAACTGCGCACGAATATAGGCTGCGTTTAACTGGCTTAAAGAGTAATCATTTCCAATATCTGTCACATTATAAATATACTCCAAAGTATCTTCATCTCGTACTATTGCATGATTGGCAAGTAACGCAGCACGCTCCATAATCTCATCATCGCTAGTCACCAACATTCCACCATTACAAACATTTTTCTTCAAATGAGGAGAGAAGTTAAAACAAGTAATATCTGCACCAGTTGCGCCAATTTTTTGACCATTATAAGTAGCCCCTAGAGCATCACTTGCATCTTCTACTATTTTAACATCATAAATTTTAGCCATTTTATACACTCTATCCAAATCGACACAAGCACCAGCAATATGAGTGATAATCACAGCTTTTAATTTCTTAGACTGATTATCTTCTAAATAATTTTCTAGTTTGTCAAGGTTGATGTTATAACTATCTGGATCTATATCTATAAACACAGGTTCAGCATCAAAATGACGCACAACTTCAGGAACATTTGGATGAGCATTTACAGAACATACTACTTTATCACCGCGTTTAAGATCAAGTGCAAGCATCGCTAAATGTAGTGCTGATGTTCCATGAGAAGTTGCAAGTGCATACTCTACACCAACATAAGATGCAAACTCATCTTGAAGTTGTTCTACTTGATTTACATCTTCTGCATCCAAAACATCACTTACATTTGAGTGTGCTTCTCGTGAACTTTCGTACTTACTAAATGGTATTTTCATTTCTACTTTCATTGTAATTCCTTATAAAGTTATATCTCTAGGATAATTAAAATCATGGTTTATTGTTCTAGATGTTAGCTTCGCAATAACAGGCATCTTTCGTTTAAAATGATTAGAAAAAATTCTTTTTATAAGCATATCTAACATCTGCGCATCTATACCTCTTTGCACTATCTCTTCGTAAGAGAGTTTATCCTCTACATAAAGTTTCATCGCCTTATCAAGTTGTGCATAAGTGTATCCTAAATCATCTTCATCACTCTGTCCATCCCACAAATCAGCAGAAGGTGGTTTTTTAATGATACTTTTACTCACACCCAAATACTCTGCAAGTTCATAAACTTCACTCTTATACAAATCGCCTATGGGATTAACCGCACTTGCTAAATCACCATAAATCGTTCCATATCCTAGCATAAGCTCACTTTTGTTACTCGTGCCTAAAACAAGAGCATTTTCACGGGCAGAAATATCAAAAAGTGTCGCCATTCTCATGCGTGAAGAGAAGTTTCCCTTTCTAAGATTGTTTAAATCAGGGTTATTTTCTTCATAAGCTCTCAGCATCGGTTCTATGGAAGCGGTAATAACACTCAAACCAAAATCATTACAAAGTTCATCTGCATCATCTAAAGAGTTTTGAGATGAGTATTGCGATGGCATTTTGACACATAAAAGATCATTTTTAAAGACACTATGAGCTAAAACTGCCACAACAGCAGAGTCCAATCCACCACTAAGCCCTACAACTACTTTTTGAATCCCCGTTTTTTTCACTTCAGAGTCTAAAAAATAGTGTAGGTATTCAGTTATTTGTGCATATTTACTCATTTATTACTCAAAACCTTTAAAATATATTAACAAATAATATTATAACTAATATTGGTAACAAATAGCCCATTCCAATACTAATCAATTCTTTAGAAATCCATATTCCAATCTAACCATGGAAAAGAGCATCAAAGCCTCAGCTAAATTTTGAGTAGTATCG
>JASFZD010000042.1:0-3598 GCA_045046645.1 Sulfurimonas sp.
TGTTTTTCATATTAGCAACAAGGGTCTGTTCAAACAAGAACCCATCTTCAAGAATGTTCTTGTTTATATGGTAAATATCTTGGATCATTTTCTCCTGTGTAACAAAGGTATTAGACTGATTTTATGGAGCAGTTTATAGCTTTTTTGATTTCAAAAAACTTATTTATATTTTTAAAGTTGCTTGCTAAGGATTTAAAGATTAGTATTAGCACACTCTTTTTTGAGCAATTCCAACTCATCTAACAAAGCATCGAGCTTATTGATAATATTTAACTCTTTTTCTTTTAAAGCGGATAGTTTTTGCTTCTTATAAAGAAAGAGACTAATTGTTTCATCTTCATCTTTTATGATACATTTTAAAATATCCATACTTTTTCTGTGTAGTGATACAGTTTTATGTTCTATCTGCAGTCGTCTAAGATAAAGTTGTGAAAAATCTTCTTTAGCTACCATTGCAGATGTAAATTTTGGGATAGGTAAATCTGCTAGTGCTTTGGTAGATAGGAGATGTCTGCTAAAGGGACGTTCACGAGAGTATACCTCTTTTGGAAGTACGTATCTTTGTACGTAAGGTATACATAGATAGGCCTGAATGATCATTGCCAAATCTTTGGGTGTATCTTCATACATCTCAATACGGATAACACTGGCATTGGTTACAAGTGGAGTAGGGTAGTCACTGCCGACTCTTACAACTTTTATATTTCGAGAAGCTCTATATGGCAGTAAGAGATCATTCTCTTTTAAAGCATACTTCTCTACAAGATATCTGCTTGCATCGCCGAGTTTTTTATCTTTACATCTCTCAATACTTACAACACCCTGTTCATCTATATCTCTGAGTCCGACTTCACAATATTGCAGATTAGGTTCAAGTCTCTTTTTGTCACCGCTTCGAACACTAGGAGAGAGAGATATGTTCTTTACAATCTCTTTTAGAGTGACAATTTCCATATCTCCAAAACTTTTTTTGAGTTTTTGTAAAAAGGCTTCATACTCTTCTCTCTTTTGAGATTCTTTCAATACTCTTGTCCTATTTCTCTATTTTATAACACTGCATTGCAGGCGCTGCCATTTTATCACTGCTGGCTATTAACACAATACAATGGCGTATTGGTTCTACTTTTGTATTAAATTCATATACCCTTGGGTTGACTCCTAGCGTATCTATTGTATAGGAGGCTTGAGGCTTTACCTCTTTCATCGCCATTCCTGATATCATTGAGTACATACCGGCATCTAGTGTTGCCGCAACTATTGTGCTTAGTGTTAACACCATTAATGTTTTTTGCACTATGAGTTCCTCATATTTTTGCAAAATTATACACTAAGTTAAAATCTTTTTTCTCAACTGATTTGCCTTTTTATGGATTATATGATAAACTATTATAATATGCCAAATATAAAAAGGCATAAACTAAACTATGGCAGGCTACAATATAATTGTAAAATGTTTAAAAAAGTAATTATAATAAAAAAAATGGATTACAAATGAAAAAACTTAAAGATAGTGAGATAATAAGAAAGTTCCCAGATATATACGGAGTACCACCTTTTGATCCGATGAAAAGCTTAATGTGTTTTGGGTTCGATTGCGAGGAAGGTTGGTACCCTTTACTTTTGAAATTGTCAGAAGACATACAAAAAATACTAGATGAAAATAATGATGTAGAGATACGGGTTACACAAGTTAAAGAAAAGTATGGGGAGCTGGCTTATTATTTGATGGAACAGGGAAATAATGAAGCTATTGCAAAAATTGACAAGTTGGTAGATGATGTTGAAAATCAAAGTACAAAAATTTGTGAACTTTGTGGAGAATCTGGGAGTTTGGTAAAAGTTGGGAACTGGTGGATGACAAGGTGCGAAAAATGTTTGAAAAGTTGAAAATACCGCAGCAGGTTATTAATGACCTGAAAGATTTAGAAAAGCTCTCTCTTGAATTGCAAGACTACAGGGATAGTTTGAATGACGGTCAAGAGGAAGATGATGCTTTTGTTGAACCTATTGTTGATTATATTGATGTAGTATCTCAAAAGCCCTCTGTGCGGTTAGCGAAGTATGATATTATGAAGTACAGGCTTTATAAGTTTGCAAGAGAGAACAATGATACAAAACTTATGGAATTATTAGATGAGCTTAGGCTTGATAAGCCTAATAGACTGTGGGATTTGTCGGAGCTTGATATGCTGCCGCTTGATTTGGTTTGTGAAATGTTTAAAAGCAATGATGCTATTGGTTTAAGTAGTGAGGTTTAACAAAGCCGATTTATTATGGAAAATAGTGAAAATATATATGACCTTAAACGAATTCAAAAAAATTGCTTTTGGGATTATACATTTTTAGATGAACAGCTTTTAAAGATGGCAAATTCGGATGACGCTCATGAGGTTAATTTTTTGTTTAATAAAATCTTTGCAAATAGCACTAGAGTGGAATGGGATTTATATATTTTCCCAAAAGATGTGATAATTGAAAAATTAAAAGCATATAAGCCTCCAAGATTTAACAATAAATATTTTAATTATAGATTAGCAATGCTAAAGTTCATATTTGGGCTTACAGATAAGCCGCCAAAAGGGCTAGAATGGGAAGTAGATAAATGCTAACACCGGAATTTGACGAAAAACTTACCACAAAACAAAACTATGCAAAATTCATAATGTGGAGTGTTCAAAATAATGGAGTGTTGCAACGAAGCATATTTGATTTGATCGTAGATAGTATATCTTTTGACGATTTGATAAGAGAGATGTATGATTTGGGCTATATTGAGCTTGATTTAGATGAAGATGGAGAAATGATAATTATAAAATCAAGAAAAATATTTAGGTCTAATGAACTTTTTAAAAGTGCAAACGCTGTTTTTATAAATTCAACAAATAAACATATAAACGATAAATATTCTGGACGTGTAGGTGAAATTTATTTTACGAATGGTATTTTATTTTTTCTTGGAAGATATTTTGAGCCTATTTTTAGGACTTCTACCATCAAAAATTATAAACTTGAAAATAAAAAATTAACATTACATACACTTAATTCAGTTTATGTGTTTAAGTTGCTTAAAAATATAGATATAGATGATAACATTTTGTACAAAAAATAAATAATATCAAAATATATATTTTATTTAATATTTTTTTTCCAACACTATGCAAATAAGTTTCTGAATTACAAGCATTTTCTTTATGATAGAAATGGTGTATTCTTTTAGGTCCTTTACGCAAACCCATTTCTTGTGAACAGACAGGGCAATAATATTTTACATTATCTTTTTTTTCTGTATCAGGAGCGTAAAGTAATTTATCACTATTATCTAGCGCATAGAGAGCGTTTGTTTTCATTTTTTTTTATTTCCTAAGCAGAGTAAAGCATTGTTTTTGATATATTTTTTCCAAATGAGAATATAGTTCACTATAAGTTGCATCTGGATTATCTATAAGATATTGCTACATTTTTAGTTAACATCTATTTTCCTATGAGTAAATTATTATGCCTTTACCAGAGTAAAAACTCTGGCTAATGATTAAAATATTTTTTTTCTAAAAGTTTATCATTCATAAGTAAAATAACTTTCATATTGTTTGTATTTCTA
>JASFZD010000043.1:0-54933 GCA_045046645.1 Sulfurimonas sp.
TCTTTGGGCAATCTTTAAAAGATAAATGTTTTCGAATTAACAAGTTAGTCCTTCAAAATTTATATTTCAAATCTCACCCAAAGATAGGCTTTTGTGGGTGCTGTTACTGTGCAGTGGTCTCTTGAAATAAATTATAATTTCTTAACCATCTGTTATCTTATACTGATTAGAATTGCTTATCAATTTAAAGGGATAACTAATGAACAAGATTTTATCTATTGTCGGTTCTATGAAGACTATGGCAATACTAATGCTCATTTTTGCATTTTCTGTAGGATATGCAACAATTGTTGAAAATGATTTTGGAATCATGACAGCAAAAGCAGAGATTTATAATGCAAGATGGTTTGAAGTAATGTTAGGTTTATTGGCATTGAACTTAGCTCTCAATATACATAAATATAAAATGTATACTCTCAAAAAAGCTCCTATTTTCTTGTTTCACGCAGGATTTTTAGTGATACTTGTTGGAGCAGCAATCACTAGATATGTAGGCTATGAAGGAAATATGCATATTCGTGAAGGTATGACATCTTCAACTATTGTGAGTTCTAGAGCATATTTTCTTATAAACGCAACTGCTGAAAATGAAACTACACACTATGAAAAACCAATCTATTTATCTAAACGAAGAGAAAATGACTTTTCCACATCACTTGAAGTTGGTGACAAAAAAGTAGAGGTAGAACTCATGGAATATATTCCTGATGCTACTGAGACTATGGTTAAAGACAGTGAAAATGGTAAACCCATGGCTAAGCTTATGATTACTGGTGGTGGGCAGGGCAGACCTGTTGCCCTTGCTATTGGTAACTACTATGATGCTGGTAATTTTATACTTGATTTTGGTACAGGATATAGATTTAAAAAGCCTGTTATATATATGTATATAAAAAATGATAAACTGATGATGAGTCATGAGATGAAACTATCATACTTTAGAATGGCAGATCAAAAGAAGGGTGACTTAGTCGCTAATGATAAAGAAGAATTTAACCAAAGAGTGCTTTACAATAGTGACTTGGGTGGTTTTGTACTTCGTGACTTTATGCTAAAAGCTTCAAAAAAGATAGTTTCAAATGGTGACTCTAAGATGAACTCTTCAGGTGTTGATGCATTTAAATTTAAAGTAAGTGTTGATGGTAAAAGTTCAGAAAAATTACTGTTTGGAAGATCTGGCGCTGTTGGAGAAGCACAACTGTTTAATGTAAACGGTGTAAAAACAACAGTTGCTTTTGGTTCAAAAGAAATTCCGATTGATTTTAAAATTAAACTTCTTGATTTTCAACTAGACCGTTATCCAGGTTCTATGAGTCCAGCGTCATATGCAAGTGAAGTAGAGCTTATTGATGAGGCAAAAGGCGTGCATATGCCATTTAGAATTTATATGAATAATATTTTAGATTATGGAAATTTTAGATTTTTTCAAGCATCTTATGATAAAGATGAAAAAGGAACAGTATTGTCTGTAAACAATGACCCTGGAACGCTGCCTTCATATTTTGGATATTTTTTATTGGCTTTAGGAACGTATTGGTCACTATTTACTAAAAATGGTAGATTTGCTAGGTTGTCTAAAAGAGCTAAAAAAGCAAGTGCAGATAAATTACTTCCTGCTATTTTAGCAATTGGATTACTCTTTAGTGTGACACCTTCAAAAGCAGATGATTTAGATCCTGCTGTCAAAGTTATAATGTCATTTGATAAAACACATGCTCAAAAATTTGGTAAATTGATTATTCAAGATACTAAAGGTCGTATGAAACCTATGAATACGCTCTCAACTGAGATTCTTGCAAAACTTCATAGAAGTGCAGGGCTTAAGTTTGGTAAGGTTTCCTTAACATCTGATCAAGTGATTTTGGGCATGATGATACGACCTGATGTATTCAGAGATGTAAAGCTCATCAGAACTAAGGATCCTTTAGTAAATAAGGCTATTGATGCACAAGAGAATGCTAAATATGTTTCATTTTCACAGTTCTTTACAAATCCAGAAGAGATGTCAGGGTATAAGCTCGGACAACTTGCTGAAGAAGCTTCAAGAAAAGCACCTAAAGACAGAAATAAACTTGATAAAGCAGTTTTAAAAGTTGATGAAAAAGTTAACGTTGCATATATGGTTTTTACAGGTTCTATGATAAAAATTTGGCCAAAACCAGATGATGCAAATAACAAATGGTTTGCGACGATAAAAGCATTACAAACTTTTGCACCAAATGAGGGAATAAAAGTGCGAGAAGCTGCTGTTAATTACTTCTCATCAGTAGAAGACTCCTTAGCTAGTGGGAACTGGGTGAAAAGTGATAAAGCATTAGAAGGAATTGCAAAGTATCAACATGAGTTTGGTGGGGCAGTTTATCCATCAGCAAATAAAGTAAAAGCAGAAATTTTTTACAACAATACAAATATTTTTGAAATACTGTGGCCACTCTATTTTTTAATGGGTTTTGTGCTTCTTATCTTAAGTTTCACAAAAATTTTATATCCAAAACTGAGAATGTCTCTTGTTTCAAAATCATCTTTAGTTTTACTTTTCATTTTCTTTCTTGCGCATACTATGGGACTAGCATTAAGATGGTATATCTCAGGTCATGCACCTTGGAGTAACGGTTTTGAGTCTATGACTTATATCGCGTGGGCAACTGTTTTAGCAGGATTTATATTTTCTAAACACTCACCGATTACGCTAGCTGCTACTTCTATCTTAGCTGGATTGATTTTGTTTGTTGCACATCTTAGCTGGATGAATCCGCAGGTTACGAACCTTGTACCTGTTCTTAACTCTTACTGGTTAAGCATACATGTAAGTATGATTACAGCAAGTTATGGTTTCTTGGCTCTTGGTGCTTTGCTTGGATTTATTACTTTACTTTTGTTTATACTTAGAACTGAAAAAAATGAAAAACATATAGCACTCTCTATCAAAGAGTTAAACGCAGTAAGCGAGATGGGTTTAATGATAGGTCTTATCATGCTTACAGTTGGTAACTTCTTGGGTGGTGTTTGGGCAAATGAGTCTTGGGGTAGATACTGGGGTTGGGATCCAAAAGAGACTTGGGCTCTTGTAACTATCTTAGTCTATGCAGTTGTTGTACACTTGAGGTTTATAAAATCAATCTACAGTGAGTTTAACTTTAGTGTTATTTCTTTAATCTCATTTACATCGGTACTTATGACATACTTTGGAGTAAACTATTATCTTGCTGGAATGCACTCATACGCAAAAGGTGATCCTGTTCCTATTCCTGACTTTGTACCTGTTACTTACGCGATTATTGCTATCATCATAGCACTTGCGTTTAGAAACAGAAAGATAGTATAGAAGAATAAAATATAATGGAATTTAAAGGATTTTCTAAAAAGACTTTAGCTTTTTTAAGTTCCATCAAAAAAAACAATAACAAAGAGTGGTTTGAAGCTCATCGCACTGGGTATGAAGAGCTCATCCTTAACCCATCTCGTGCTTTTGTAGTTGAGATGGGTGAGCATCTCCAAGCTCTCGAGCCAAGTATAAACGCAGAACCAAAAATCAACAAATCCCTTTATAGAATTTATAGAGACACAAGACGCATGGGAGCAAATAAAGCACCTATAAAACATCGCATAGGTGTTATATTTTGGCAGGGTAATACCAAACGCATGCAGAGTTCAGCTTTTTACATGCACTTTTCTCCTGATGAGTTATATGTAGCTGTTGGAGTGAGATGGTTTGAAAAGCCGATGTTAGATGCTTATCGTGAGTATATTAGTGATGAAAAGAGACGAGTTAATCTAGCTAAAACACTTAAAAGTATAGTTTGTAAAGATAAAGGCTATACTTACTTAGAAAAAGGGTATAAACGCTATCCTAGAGGTTTTAGTGCGGATATGCCAGAGGTAGATTTGAGTCTTTATAAAGGAATGGCAACTTATAAAGTTTTAGATCCACATGTTATAGAAGATGGCGAAATACTAATCTCAACACTTTATAAGATATATGAAGATATGCTTCCATTACAACAAATCATGTATGAAATAAGTTTAAGAATTAAAGAGGAAAAGCATTGAAAAAAGAAGCAGTAATACTCCTAAATATGGGTGGACCAAATAACCTTAATGAAGTTGAGATGTTTTTAAAAAATATGTTTGCTGATAAAAATATCTTGACAATGAAGAGTGATGCGATAAGAAAAATGCTTGGGGGAATGATTGTTTTTAATCGTGCGGAGAGTTCTCAAGAGATTTACAGACAACTTGGTGGCAAATCTCCTATCGTTGGGCATACAAAAAATCTTGTTGCAAAACTCCAAGAAAAACTAGGTGAAAATATTATAGTTGATTTTGTCATGCGTTACACGCCTCCATTTGCTAGTGAAGTGATAGAAAAACTCCAAGATAAAAATGTGGATAAAATATATCTCATTCCTCTATATCCTCAGTATTCAACAACAACAACAAAATCATCATTAGAGGATTTTGAAGAAACTTATCATGATAGTGAAGGGGATGCACTTTTAGTTGAAAAAAAGCATTTTTTTGAGAATGAGAGTTATAACAAAGCGATACTTCAGAGAATAAAAGAAAAAATTGGCTCAGATGATTATAGAGATTTTGATATGATTTTTTCGGCACATGGCTTGCCTCAAAAGATAGTAGATGCAGGGGATAACTATCAAAAGCATATAGAGCGTCATGTTAAAATATTAACAAAAATGATGAAAGATGAAGATATGGGTTTTCATGATATTCATCTGGCGTATCAATCAAAAGTTGGTCCATTAGCATGGTTAAAACCATCTTTGGAAGACAAGTTAAAAGTCGTAAGAAATAGGGGAGTGATTGTTTTTCCTATTGCCTTCACTATAGATAATTCTGAAACAGATTATGAACTTTCAGTTGAGTACAAAGAGATAGCAGAGAAACTGGGTTTTAAAGAGTATAGAGTCTGTGCTTGCCCAAATGATAGTGACTTGTTTGTCGATGCTCTTTGTGAAATCTATGAGAAGATGAAATAAGATATTAAATGATGAAAGTAGTTATATTTGATATGGATGGTACATTGATTGATTCTAAAAAAGATATAACGATTTCTATCAATTATGTTCGTAATTTAAATCATAATTTGCCTCCTTTGAGTGAAGAGTTCATAGTAGAAGCAATCAATATGGAAGTAAGAAACTTGCCAAAACTTTTTTATGAAACTCAAGAGTATCATGATGAAGATAGAGTAAAGTTTGAAGAGCATTATCAAAGACAGTGTACTCAAAATCCTTATCTTTATGATGGTATTTATGAGATGCTACATGCTTTAAAAAAAGAAAATATTAAACTCTCCGTGGCAACAAATGCCCCAACACTATTTGCTCAAACAATGCTCTCTCATCTTAATGTTGCAGAACTTTTTGATGTGATAATTGGAGCTGATAAGGTAGGCGTTTCTAAGCCTGACCCGCAAATGATATACAATATACTTAATTTTTATGATTTTAAAAAAGATAAAGATATTGCATGGATGGTGGGGGATAACTCTAAAGATATTAAAAGTGCCCTAAACGCAGGTATAAACTCTATGTTTGCGACATGGGGCTTTTCTCCACATTCTGAGTATAAAATTGTGATAAAACATCCAAAAGAGCTTTTAAGTATTGTTTTATAACTTTTTATGATAAAATAATAGTATCCCAATATTGGATGGACTATGTATTCAAATGATATATTGATAGCTTTTACTCTTATGACAGTTTTATTTTTACGACAAATCACTATTTTAAAGCAGGCAAATAAGATAAATTATGCACCTCTTGTTTTAGGTGTTGGTGCAATTAGTTCCGTTATACATTTTATCATCCACCCTAATGCAGATGATCTTGTTCTTCTTTTTAGAGAATCTTTTTTACCTTTTCTTGTATCTTTGTTTTTGTTTATTGTGATGAATATAATGCATCAAAAACAGAGATCAGATAGTGCAAAAACACAAGATGATTTTTTACGAGTGCTAGTTAGTGAAATAAGTGGACTAAAAGAGTTTATGTCTGACCTTCAAGATAGAGTTGATGCTTCACATAAAGAGGATTTACGAGTTCAAGACAAAGTTCGCCAAAAGTTTAAAGATGATATCAAAGCACTTGAAGAGATAAAAATAAATCAAGACAAATTTGCCATAAAATTTGATGAGATGGAAGCTTGGCACACAGAAGTTTCAAAAGGATTTGAACATTTTACAGATGTGCAATTGCCAGAGCTTGATAATGTGGTGCATAAGCATATAGATATCTTGCGTGTTGCAGAGCAAGATCACTATAATCAGATAAACGCAACACTAAAGCATGCAGTAGATAGTCGATGCGAAATGTCTGATGATATTGACGAGGTTAAAAGTAATATCAGTAGTATGAAAAGTATGTCAGGTGATATATCAAGAGCAATTACTAAGCATACTCTTGAACAACTCTCTGGTGTAACAAAATCATTTGAAAATCAAATTATTGCATTAAAAACTCATTCTGAGAGTATTCAAACAGCACTTTTTGAAGGTGATAGTACTTTGAGCAGTATTAGAGAAAAAAGTGAGCTAATCATGAAGCAGATGGTACTTTCCTCTAACAAAATGAACGAACTTGAAAAACAAAATAGTGGACTTCAAGATGTGTATTCTGTCTTAAATGATTTGATTAAAGACATAGAAATAATTAGATCTGATTATGTCAAATCACAATCACAGCTTGATATGATTTCAAAAGATATTAGCAATGCTAAATATGAAAAAGTTGAGGCTATGACAAATCAGATAAACTCTCTAGGTGAGGCTTTATCTAAAAAGATAGATGAATCACTGGAAAAACTACATGAACATTATCATATTGCTGAAGATGACATAACCCAAAGTGTTCAGATGCTATCAAAAAAAGCACAGTCTAAAAAGGGTTATGGAGAGTTTGAATCTTAAGTAGATACTCAAAAGCTTAGTTTTTTACTCTGGGGAGGATTTGTTTTAAAAACCGCTTTAAATACATTTGCTCGCATCTCTCTAGCTTTACCACCTGCATAAGGAGATAAGAAATAAGCACGCTCTACACACTCGTTTATATCATGATTGTTGTCATACATAAAAACAAGATTTTTATCTAATTTTTGAACTTGTGTCGCAATAGCTCTTGTGTAAGTTATGATAGCTTTATGATGTCTATCGTATTTGTGTCCCATACCCATAAATACAAATTTACCACTTAGACGAATATCTGAAATGTCGATGTAGTTTAATTTTTTATCATATCTAGTAAATTGGTCAGAATTGTATTTATCTAAATCAGCATCAAACTCTTCCATAATAGGAGTTGGCTCAATGTTTTCTCTATTATAAGTAAAAAGATATTTTATCTCAACAAGTTTGCTTTTAAAATGTTGTTTGAGACCTGCGTTTAAGATATATGCTCGAGGATCTTCGTTGAGTTCAACTATCTCATCATATCTATCAAAACCATCTTCTTGTAAAAATTTACTCATTTTATAGCCCATAGGACTTGTTTCAGGGTTAAATAAAAAGATTGTCCCAGCCACATGTTTACGCTTTTTTTTAAGCATAGCGTTTACATCATCAACCGTAATTTTTTCCTCTTCACTCTCGTTAATGTAAATATAATGTTCTACTAAATAGTCCATATCAAAGTTTGTTGTATATTTTCCGAATACTTGCATATAAAATCCTATAATTATTGTTGGAAGTATACTATAATTAGAGTCATGATTTATATAGCTTATTTGTTTCTTAGTATTTCAATCCTTGTTTTTGTTTTTTATCAATGGCAATACTATATGATTTTTTCTCCGACTTACTATCGTGATGGTGATATTTGTGAGCAGTGTGAGATGCTTAGTCTAATAAGTGATGATGGAATTGAGTTAGAGGGTGTTATGTATGAGCCATCAAATGCAAGTAACACTATCTTGTTTTTTGTTGGAAGAAGCAATGATGCTGTTGGTTTTATAGGTAAACTTTCACAGGCTTATCCAAAATCAAGGATAATTACCTTTAATTATCGTTCTTATGGAAAAAGTCAAGGTAGAGCAAGTGAAAAAAATCTCCTTAGTGATGCTCTTGAGATTGCTACTTTTGTAGAAAAAAAATATGATGAATTTTATCTAGTAGGTTTTTCAATAGGCTCGAATGTAGCAGCGTATGTCGCATCAAATAGAAATGTTAAAGCTCTTTTTTTACTAGGTGCTTTTGACTCAATAGCATCGTTAGCTAGGTCAAAGTTTGTCGATAGAAGTTTTTTTCCTATGATTAATTTATCAAAATTATTTAGATATCAGTTTAGAACGGCTAATTATGTTAAAGAAGTGAAAGCAGATACATATCTTTTTGTAAGTAAAGATGATGAGACTACCTATATACAAAATGCTAGAGATTTGAAAGATAGTGTTAAAAATTTAGTTTATTATAAAGAGTTTGAAAATTTAAGTCACAAAGAACTACTCTGTTTTGATACAGTAGTTGAGAAAATAAATGAGGTAATAGATGTTTAAAATATTGTTTACTGCAAATAGTTTTAAACTTTATTTTTTTGTATGTTTAGTCGCCATAGAATTCTTGGCAACAACGATAACTGTACATATCTCGCTAGTTGAGAGTATGTGGGATAAATCAAACCATTTCATAGCATTTTTTGTTTTATATATCTTTATGTCGCTTGGATATTACAAACTTAGCTTGCAGGTCAAGGTGGCAATATTACTTGCTTTTGGACTGCAGATAGAGATTGTGCAAGATTTAACTGGAAGAAGTTTATTTTCTGGTTTGGATATTTTAGCAGATAGTATAGGCGTCCTTATAGGAATCCTTACTATCTTATATTTAAAAAAATTTACAAAAGTTTTTTCATTAGTTCGATGTGATAACTCTCTTGATAATTGATAAAGTCAAAAAATTTAGAAAGTTCTTCATCTTTTATGGCATCACTTAATTCTTTACACATCACTTTTGCAGCCTCTTCTTCGGCTATTCCATCTATAACAAACTGATTTAAATCTTTGATGATGTAAGTCATCTCATGAAGTTCACGAGGCAGTGCTAAGATACCTAATTTTGCCATCATATTTCCAAATGATTTTAGGTGAAAGTGTGATTCAGCTATAAGGTCTTCAAAGACATTAAAATGTAAGCTCTCTTTAGTTCTAGATTGCATGTAAGCATAAACGAGAATAAGCTCATACTCTTTGTATGACTCTTCAAAAAGAAATAGCGTAAGCGCATCTATTTGGTCTTGTGCTAAGTTTTTATCTAGCCACTTGCGTTTCATATTAAAAGCTGTAATTTCTTTGTTATTATCGTCATTTTTTAATATTTGTGCGAGGTATTCTAAGAGATAAATATCATCAGTTTGTATTCTTTTACCTAAGATGGTTTGAGGATAAGCAGTTTGAATATTTTGCACTTCAGATTTCAAAGTTTCAATAATCTCAAAAACACTCTTGCGTTTATAGAGAGTCATATCTCTGTCGTAGTTGTAGTTATCACCTGCGTTTAGGATATCTGAGCCTAGCCATTTCATATGACGAAAGGCTATTTGAGCAAAATCATATAAACGAGATTTTATCTCCTCATCGTTGATTGCAAAAGATGCAAAAGTAATACTTAGCCATAACTCATGTTTTTGTTGGTAAATTTTATTCATTATTTTCTCCATTTTCTATATTTATTGATTCACAACTATCTTTCATTTTAAATAAGTGTAACTCTTCATCAGCACCATTTTGTACATTTTTAAAGTTAGTTAAAGATGCAATAAAAGCACTAAAAACGATATCAGCACAGATTTGTTGTTGGGCAGATAAAGTACCTAGTTTTTCATTCATTTTAGCAATAGCACCATTGGCGTAGTCTGTATCATTACCTATAATCATTTCACTAAACATAGAACCTATCACAACAGTATCTTGACAACCATTTGTCGCATACTTTGCATCTTTGATAGTTTCCCCATCAAGAAGAGTATAGAAAATAACATACTCTTTTGTTTTGTCATCAAGTGCGACACCAACTCCATTGGCCGCATCAAGCTTTCCATAGTTTTTTGGATCCATTAAATGTTCTAGCGTTTCACTATTCATTCCCTCTGGCATTTTTACATCTTCAAACATAGTTCTCCTTTAGTATTTTATTTTTGCTAGATAAAGCCCATTTGCAGAGGCAGGTTTAACCTTATGATTTACTACGCAGTTAAGCTTTTCTTTTATCTGTTTTACTTCAAGACCTAAAAGTGCGCCAACCATTAACCTTATTTGACTTCTCAAAAAACCATTTGCTTCAAAGTTTAAAATAATTAAATCTTTGTATCTGTATGCAAAAGCTTTGTAAATTATCCTTGTGCTAGAGGTAATTTCACTTCCTGTTTTCATAAAGAATTTGAAGTCATACTCACCTCTAAAAGTTTCTATATTTTTCTCAATAGTCTCAAAATTAATTTTTTTAAAAAAAGTAATATAATTATTTTGAAATGGATTGGCACTTGCTTCTTTGAGTATATATCTGTAAACACGCTTTTTTGCACTGTATCTTGCGTGAGAGAGGGTATCTACTGCGTTAATATGTGTTACTTGGATACTTGCAGGTAGCATATCATTTAAAGTGGATTTTAGTTTTTCTAAATCATCCCAAAATGGTGGTAAATCAACATGAAAAACCTGTCCTGTCGCGTGAACACCTCTGTCGGTTCTTCCACTTGCTACTGTTTTTGATTGTACTCCAAGTTTAGCTAACACTGCGTTTATTTGTCCAAAAATAGTATTTGTAGTTTCCTTTTGTATCTGTGAGCCTAGATACTGAGTACCATCATACGATATAGTTATGAAAACTCGCATTAAAATCTATTGACTATAGTTTTTTTGTAAATAATATAAGTCACAATAAGCCAACTTAGTAGAATGATAGGAATAGTGTAATAGATGAAAATTTTCTGTATTCCAAGTGTTAATCCGTAAAATAAAACAATACTAATAAAAATATAAAGATAAGTCCGTGACTTTTGATGCCTTGTATTAACAATCCCAATAGAAGCAACAAGAAAGAGACTCATAAGAGGAAAGAGACTTAGAAGAGTATTGGTAATTATCATATGTCTTTTTACATTTGCTCTTTCATTAGATGTCCAATAATCAAGTGCTGCTCTATATTTTGTCAAATCTGTTTTCATAGTGTTATTGATAAACATTGTTTCGAAGTTTATCTGTGAAAATTTCTCTTTTGAGTAACTATATCCTTGTCCATCGTAAAGTTTTAAGCGTAAAATACCATCATCATTGATAACTTCAGCTTTTTTTGCTGCGATAAGAATCTCTTCTTTTTGTTTTTTGTTAAATAAAAATACTTTACCATAAGTTCCATCTTCATTATCCTTACCTAAATACAAGAGCCAATTTCCAAAACTATGTCCAAATTCTGAAGCGGAAAGATTAAACTTTGCTTCACTCTTTTTATAAGACACAAAGTTAGCAGAGAGAATCTTAGCATGTGGAAAGAGTATAAAAAAATCAAACATAAGAATAATAGATAAAAGCAAGGCAGGTTTCACAAAAGCTTTTACGATAAAACTTGGTTTAATGCCCAAAGAAAATAGTACAACTATCTCATTATCATTTGAGAGTTTAAATATAGATAAAACTGCTGCTATAAAAAAAGTGATGGGAAGCGTATAAAATAGGATTTCAGGAAGAACAAAAAAGTAAAGTTTTGACATCTCCCAAATACTCAGTTGAATAACAGCTGTATAAGTCGCAAGTTTAATAAGAAAAATTACAGATGCTATGGCAAACAGAGGCATAAAGATAGAAGAAAAAAGTGTAGATAGATTGGCAATAATATATTTTTGAAGTCTATTCATAGTTAATAATTTGCCTCTATATAAGCTAAAATAGGAGTATCAAAAAGATAGACTATAAAAGTAGCCATTGCTAAAAATGGAACAAAAGGAACTCTTTGCTCTTCTTTTGACTTTTTTAACACAAAAAGCATCACAGGAAGTGCTAAAAGTGCAGATAAAAAGATGGCAAAAAGGGTTAGTTTAAGACCAAGAAGTGCACCCATAGTCGCTGCTACCATAATGTCGCCTTCACCCATAGCTTCTATAAAAGGTGTTCTATCAAAGTGTTTGTTCCAAGTTGTTTTTGTTTTTAATCCTGCTCTGTAAAGGGAAGAAGTCAAGTAGTAGGATAGGGCAAAACGCAGTAGTGTAAATCCACCAGCAAATAAGAGGGCATTTTGTAGGTTTTGTAATACTCCATGTAGATTCCATGCACCGATAATAGCAAAGAATATGGCAAGTAAATTTAATGAATCTGGAACCATTTTATACTTGAGATCAATCATTGCAAGCGCTAAAAGCATTAAAAAACTCATAGCTATAAAAAAGACAGGAATTGATAAACCAAATTTGTTGGCCAAAAGCAAAAATATGAGACCTGAAAAAAGTTCGATTAAAGGGTATTGTATCGATATCTTAGTTTGGCAAAAAGAACAACGACCTCGTAAAAATATCCATGAAAAAAGTGGAATATTGTGCCAAGGTTTTAGTTCGTGAGCACAGGTAAAGCAGTGGGATGCACCAAAAACAACACTCTCATCTTTTGGTATGCGTAAAATAACGACATTCAAAAATGAGCCAAAAACAAGACCAAAAACAGATGCAATAAAAAGTTCCATTATTTTAAGCCTCCAAATCTTCTTTCAACTTTAGTAAATTTTTTAATAATTTTTTCTAATTCTTTAGTTGTAAAATCAGGCCAAAGTGTGTCTGTAAAAAAAAGTTCTGCATAGGCTGATTGCCAGAGTAAAAAGTTTGAGAGTCTATGATCCCCACCTGTTCTGATTAAGATATCAACATCACACTTACAATCAAGTGCATTACTTATCATCTCAGTAGTTATATCGTTTTGAGATTTTTTAAGATTGTTAATAGCACGAATGATTTCATCTTGTGAACCATAATTAAGAGCTAAAGACTGGATTAGACCATCGCAGTGAGCAGTTTTCTCTTCGACCATCTTGATAGTCTTTTGTAAGCTTTTTGAAAAAGCTCTAATATCACCAATAGGCTCAAATCTTATATTGTTTTTAAGATATTCATCAAGCTCATTTTTGAGGTAAGTATCAAGAAGTTTCATTAAAAACTCTACTTCTAAACGCGGTCTTTTCCAGTTTTCAGTTGAAAAAGCATAGAGTGTTAAACGCTCTATATCTTCAGAGTTTGAACAGTATTTCGTAATCTCTTTAACTACCTTAGCACCAACTTCATGCCCTTTAACGCGTTTTTTACCTTGGAGTTCAGCCCAACGACCATTGCCATCCATGATAATAGCAATATGTTTTGCGTGGTTACTCATCTTCTACCTCTATTTCTTTAGAGTATTTAAGAATTTTAAATGCCACACTAAGTTTGTCGTCTGATGGAATAGATGTTATTTCATCTTTTGTAATGAATTCTACACTGTTAGTAGCACTTCCAAAACTAGAAGCATTTTTTAAAACATTTAAACAAACTGCATTTAAGTTTTTATTTTCTAGCATATTACTTGCATTTGTTATGGCGTTTACTTTGTCCATTTCTGCTTTAAAGCCAACAGTGATTATACCTTCTTTATTGATGCTAGATAAGATGTCAATATTTTTTTTAAGTGAGAGTTCAAACTTATCACCTAAAGTCTCTTTTTTTAATTTTCCATCCTGAGGAAATTCAGGAAGATAATCACTAACAGCTGCTGCCATAAATAGGTATGGTTTTTTTTGTATAAGGTGAATTTGTTCATCACGAACTAGTGTTGCTTTAGAAATTTTTCCTTTTTTTGCAATGCGTATAGAATCTGTAAGGTACTCTAACATCTCAGCAGAATCTTCGACATCAATTTTATGTATATCTTTAGCTAAGTTATCTTCAAATCTTGTTGCTATAAGATTGACATCAGCTCCTTTGCAATATAGTGCAGTTGCAAGTGAAGATGCCATTTTTCCACTTGAAAAGTTAGAAATATATCTCACTTCATCTATCTTTTCTATAGTGCCACCGCCCGTGACTATTACCATTCTATCTTTCCAAAAATCATCTTTTAAAAGCTCTTGACATGATGCCCAAAATATATCTATTGGCTCAGCCATTGCACCATCGCCAGTTGTTTTACAAGCTAACTCTTTAGTTTGTGTGTCAATAATGGTGTAATTTGCAATCGCTAACATTTTAAGATTTGCTTGTGTGATAGGGTGTTGCAACATATTTGTATTTGCTGATGGTGCAAGTATCTTAATATCTGGGTAGGCTAGAGCGCATTGAAGAAGTATATTGTCTGCGATGGCATTGGCAAGTTTTGCCATGGTGTTTGCAGTTGCAGGAGCGATGACAAAAAGGTCAGCCCACTCACCTATTTTTATGTGATTATGCTCATTTGTCCATGATTCATTTGTATCATCTAACACTTGATTTGAAGTGAGTGTTTCAAAAGTTAGAGGTGTTACAAATTTCTTTGCAGAGTCACTCATTACAACTCGAACATCAGCTCCAGCTTTTACAAAGTATCTTATGAGTTCAAGTGATTTATATACGGCGATAGAGCCAGTAACACCTATAAGTATTTTTTTGTTTTTAAGTAAATCTGTTGGAATAATCATGCATAATTCTTTTAATAGTTTTACTTGTATTTTACCAAAATATCTCTATAACTAACCTTACACACTAATGGCACCATGAGTGGTTTTTGTAGCATTTGAGTACAAGGCACATCGAAGAAGCATAGCCTTAGCTACGCTGATGAGATGTAACGCCGTAATCAAGTGCTACAAAAACCACCCGAAGGGCAAAAGAGTAAGCATTCTACTGACTTCGTTACAAAGTATTCACCGTAGCTACAGCTACGCTGAAACTTTGTGCCTTGCATTAAAACGCTTACTCTTTCGCTCATGGTGTCATTAGTGTGTAAGGTCAGTTACAACTTTTATAATGTTGATATTTTGGCATTTAAAGGCTAAGGTTTAGTTGCCAAATACTTTTTTAAGAAGGGATGTTGTTTGTGCAACAGGGTCTTTTCTTATTTCTGATTCTTTATTTGCTATCATTTTAAACAAACCATCAATAGCTTTTTGCGTTACAAAATCATCAAGTTTTGCATCCTGTTGGGATGGAAGATATTCATCTGCACCAAAACTTTTAGCCATACTCATCATAGAATTATTTTCAACTAATCCTTTGACATTTGAAGTGTAAAACTCGTTAAAAGAGTCATAATATTTTGCAACATCATTCTCTTTCATGCTCTTTTGAATAATAGGCTTTATCATAGCTTGCAGTGAACTTGTTGTATTTTTTTGAAAATATTGTGTTGCAGCATCATCCCCACCAGCTAAAATCTGTTTAGCATCTTGCATACTCATTTTATCCACAGCATCTACAAAAATAGCAGCTGTTTTTGGAGCAGCTTCTGTCGCTGCTGTATTCATAGAGTGTATTAAATCATCAGCTAATTTGTCACCACCAACTTTACGAATCATACTTTCTACTTTTGCTAGTTTATCAGGAAGAGGAATTTTTACAGAAGCATTATTGAGGTAACCATCTTTCTTACTGAGTGTTTTTACACCAAAATCAACACCAACTTTAAGTGCTTCTTTTAGTCCACTTGTCACAGTTGACTCACTTAAACTTGAACTTGAACTTGTTTTTGTTGATGTATTTGTTGGTTTAGTTGTTTGCGTTGCTGAGTTTAAAGCATCATTTGCAAGAGCGCCAAAATCAAAGCTAAAAGCTACTGTTGAAGCTAATAGCATACTTGTTACGATAGAGAGAGTTTTCATTTAAAGCCTTTTTTTTTGTATTTTATCCAATCTTTTTAACAAAAACAACTTTTAAGTAGTCACCCTCTTTAAAATTGTTTAAAACTTTAAAGTCTTTGGGAAGAGAGTAGGATTCAAGTACCTTGTATTTTCCTTTTAACTCTTTAAACGCAGTTGATATAAAATCATGAAAACGCATCATACTAAAATTTGCGGAGTTTGTAGAGGCAACTATGATACCACTTTTGTTAGTTATTTGTATAACTTCCTTTAAGAGTTTAACATAATCTTTATTTGCACTAAATGTATGTTTTTTTGATCTTGCAAAGCTTGGTGGGTCTACCACTACTATGTCAAAAAGCATTTTTTTTCTTAGGGCATATTTGAAGTAGTGAAATACATCTTCTACTATGATGCTTTGCTCTGTTGGATCTATGTTGTTGATACTAAACTGTTCTGTTGTTTTTGTTAAGCTGCGTTTAGCTAAGTCTACACTTGTAGTCTGTTTTGCTCCACCAAGTGCAGCAAATACTGAGAAAGCACCAGTGTATGAAAAAGTATTGAGAACTGTTTTGTTTTTTGCATATTTATCACGCAAGGTTTTTCTAATTTCTCTTTGGTCCAAAAACACGCCAACCATAGCGCCATCGTCAAGATAAATTGCGAAATTGGCACTGTTTTCTTTAACTATAAGTGGCTTAGGTGCTTTTTCTCCAAAAAGAAAGTCATCTTTATCATCAAGGTATTTTCCTTTACCATCAAATCTTTTCTTTTGATAGATACCTTTGTAATTAACACTGCGTTTAAAGGCTTCTAATATATCATTTTTGAGTTCGTAAATGCCAAGACTATACCAAGTAAAAAGATAATAACCATCAAAGTAATCAATAGTTACTCCACCAATTCCATCGCCTTCACCGTTAAATACTCTAAACGCAGTCGTTGTCGAGTCTTCAAAAAATGATTTTCTATACTCTATTGCCTTCTTTATTTTTTTAGAAAAAAAATCAGCATTAATTATCTCATCTTGTTTATGTGATAAAATCCAACCAAGTCCCTTATTTTGTATACCATAGTAGCCTTTAGCAACAAACTTTTTTTTTGCATCAAGAAGGTTGATTAGACTACCTTCTTGTGTTAGCTTACTCCAATCATTTGCCATTTCTTTGGAAATAAGAGGGTAACCGTCTTTGAACTTTTGTACAAAATCTGGTTTTATGCTTAGATTAATAGGCATCAAAAATTTCTTTTGATTTTATGCCGATAACAATCATATATAAAGCACCTGCCCCAAACTGTGTCATATCATCCCCATCTGTATAATCAATATACTCAAGTATAAAAAAGAATATAACAAGAATAAGTGTAAAAATAGCAAATATGTACGAGGTGAAATAGAGCTTTTCATCATAAGAATACATTAACATAAATATGACACCCATGATTGAAGGAACTATATGACTAGATGTATACCAGTAAAATATAGCTGTTAAAATAAGCAGTATATTTATAAATAATTTTTCTCCGCTAAACATATAATTGCTTCCTTTGTATTTTTAGTTTTAAAGATTATTTTTCAAAAAACCTATAGTAAAAACCTTTTTTTAGTGTGAGTTTATTTCTACTAATAGCTAAGTTACCACTATTTATTTTTCCACTTGTAACTGTTGTTCCAGCTGCTATTATTACATCGTCTTCTATAGTAACAGGGGCTACAAGTTGGCTATCACTTCCTATAAATACATTTTTTCCAATGATTGTTTTGTATTTGTTTATGCCATCATAGTTGCATGTAATCGTTCCAGCACCAATGTTTGTTCCCTCATCTATCTCGCTATCACCTAAGTAGCTAAGGTGTCCAGCTTTAACACCTTTTAGTGTAGATTTTTTTACTTCTACAAAGTTACCAATGTGTGTATCCTCTATGTAAGAGAGTGGTCTTAAATGAGCCATCGGTCCACAATCAGAGTTTATCATAGTGCTATCTTCTACAACACTTCCAGCTTTTATATGTGAGTTTGTTATTTTGGAGTTTCCTGTTACTCTACAGTTGTTTTCTATAATGCATTCACCCTCAAAAGTTACATCTTCTTCAATATAAATAGTAGAAGGGAGTTGCATACTAACCCCTGCATTCATCCACTTTGTTCTAATCCTATCTTGCATAATTTCTTCAGAATCTGCTAAATCTTTTTTAGAGTTTACACCTTTAAAATGCTCTTCATCTACCAAAAGGGGGACAATATTTAGGTTATCTTTTTTAGCCATAGAGATAACATCAGTCAAGTAGTACTCTTTTTGAGCGTTATCATTGCTTAGTTGTGGAATATATTTTTTTAGTACATTTTTAGAAAAAGCATAAATACCTGCGTTTACTGTTGTTGTGTTTAACTCAGTTTCATTGGCATCTTTTTGTTCTACGATATACTGAACGAGGTTCTCTTTAATGATAACACGACCATAACCACTAGGATCTTTTAAATCAAATATACTCATAATAATATCTGCGTTTGTATCTAAAAAACCTCTAAGAGAAGAAGAGGTGATGAGTGGCATATCTCCATTTAGAACTAAAACCTTTTCCCCTTTAGGGTGAACACCCATCATAGCTCCACCCGTTCCAGGAAAATTCTCTGCATCTTGTACAACAAAGTTAATGTTATCAAAATAAGCGTTCATTTGTTCTCTTACTGCTTCTTTTTGATGTGCTATTACAACTGTTATGTCATTTGAGAGTTCACGAGATGCTTTGATAATATGATAAAGCATAGGCTTCCCACTGATGTTGTGGAGTACTTTTGCCTTGTTTGACTTCATACGACTACCTTTACCAGCAGCTAAAATTACTATACTTATATCTTGTTTGTTCATATTTCTCTTCTCTATTTAGATATGTGATTTTATCATTATTTTGATTAAAGTATTTATTTTATAACTGTATAATACAAAAAAATTATAAAGAAGATAATTATATTGAAAACAATCACTCAAACAAAACTTATAACTTATGTTAGTATATTCTTAACTCTATTTTACAACTATAGCTTTTTTGAAAATACCATTAAAGTATATCCATTAAACGTAGCAAATATTGGTTTTGTTATCTCTACAGCCTTTGTTATTACATTTTTTATGATGCTTCTTTTTACGCTTCTTAGCTCAAAGTATACATTAAAACCAATACTTATTATTGTGTTAGCTATATCATCTATGACAAGTTACTTTATGAACAGTTATCATGTAGTTATTGATGCAACGATGATACGAAATATGATGCAAACCGATATGCATGAATCACTAGATTTATTAACTATTAAACAAGTTATGTATTTTCTGTTTTTTGGACTTTTACCATCTCTACTTATTTATAAAATAAAATTTGAAGATAGAGCATTTAAAACAGAAATTTTTGCTAAATTTAAACTAATTGTACTTGCTCTTGTTGTTATACTAGTTGCTGCGTTTAGTTTTTCTAAACACTATACTTCTTTTGCTAGAGAACATAAGCCACTAAGATTTTCTATTAATCCTGCTTATTGGATGTACTCAAGTGGAAAATATATTAACTTAACATTTAATACTTCAAAATTAGTTCTAAAACATATAGGTTTAGATGCCAAGATAAAAAGTGATGATAGTAATCGCAGTAAAATAGTTATTATGGTGGTTGGAGAGGCTGCAAGAGCTGACCATTTTAGTCTCAATGGTTATAAAAGAGATACAAATCCTTTGCTTGCAAAAGAAGATATTATCAACTTTACAAATACATTTGCCTGTGGTACTTCTACTGCTGTTTCTGTTCCCTGTATGTTTTCAAAATATGATAGAGGTGATTATAGCTATAAAAAAGGGATTAGCACTGAAAATGTTTTAGATGTCTTGGCGCATACCAATCAAGTTTCAATACTTTGGAGAGATAATAATTCTGATTCTAAAGGTGTTGCGTTGAGGGTTACTTATGAAAACTATAAGAGTTCAAAAAACAACACTATTTGTACAGAGGGAGAGTGCCGAGATATAGGAATGCTTGTAGGACTTGACAAGTATATAGAACAAAACAGAGGTAAGGACATCTTAATTGTTTTACATCAAATGGGTAATCATGGTCCAGCTTATTATAAAAGGTATACAAAAGATTTTGAAAAATTTAAACCTACTTGTCAAACAAATCAGCTTGAAAAGTGTTCTCAAGAAGAGATAGCTAATGCTTATGATAATGCAATCCTTTATACAGATGATTTTTTAGTTAAAACGATAGATTTTCTCAAACAATATGATACAGCTTACGATACAGCTATGATTTATATGAGTGACCACGGTGAAAGTTTGGGTGAAAGTGGTGTATATCTTCATGGATTACCTTACTTTATGGCTCCAGATGCTCAAACGCATATTGGGAGTGTTATGTGGTTTGGTGAGAGTATGAGTAAAAAGATAGATGCAGAAGATTTAAGAAAAAGAGCAGATAAAGAGTATACGCAAGATGATTTGTTTCATACTTTGCTTGGTATTTTTGATGTAGAAACAGTAGAGTATGACAAAAAAATGGATATATTAAATTCTCATCGTTAATTTATAAAACAATTATATAAAATTGTGGTATTATAATGTTATTAAAATTTCTATAAGGTTTTTGGATGGATTTAGGTACGGTAATCGGTATTGTTTTGATTATGGCACTTCTCTTAGGCGCTATGACAATGGGTGTTGGTGTTGGTGCATATATTGATATTCCATCGGTTTTAATTGTTGTTGGTGGTAGTATTGGGGCTTTGATGATTTCCTTTAAACCAGGACAGATGAAAGCATTTACAAAAATATTTATGAAAGCCATTAAACCTGGAGAGGAAGATGTTGCTGAGCTTATAAAAAAGCTTGTTGAGTTTGCAACAAAAGCAAGAAAAGATGGAATTCTAGCACTTGAGAGTGAAGTGAATTCTGAAGAAAATGAGTTTTTAAAAAAAGGTCTTTCTATGGCGATTGATGGTAGTGATCCTGACACCATTCGTGAACTATTAGAAATAGAGATGGAACAAACAAGTACAAGACATAAGATAAATGGGTCCATATTTAACCAGTGGGCAGGTCTTGCTGGTGCTATGGGTATGGTTGGAACGCTCATTGGTCTTGTTGCGATGCTTTTAAATATGGCTGACCCATCTGCCATTGGTCCATCGATGGCTGTTGCCTTACTTACAACTATGTATGGTGCTATCATCGGTAATGTTTTTGGAACACCAATCTATAATATTTTGACTGTTAGAAATGATGAAGAAACCGTAGTTAAAGAGATGATTATTTCAGGTATTATGTCTATTCAGTCAGGTGATGCACCTAGAGTTTTAGAGGCTAAACTTCTTAGTTATTTAGCTCCAGTAGATCGTGTTAGCCAATTTGATTAATGAGTAAAAGTAATGGCTAAACAAAAATGTCCTGAATGTGAAGAGTGTTTACCTGCGTGGCTAGCTGCTTTTGGTGATTTAATGTCACTTCTTCTATGCTTTTTCGTACTTCTTCTTTCTATGTCAAGTATGGATGCAAAAAAGATTTCAGAGGCTATTGGTTCTCTCTCAGGTGCGATGAGTGTTTTAGAGGGTGGAACACAGACAGAAATCTCTAAAAAAAGAATGTTAGAGTCAACACCTATTGATTCTCAAGATGAGACAAGTGACGAGGTAAATAGAGTCCAAGCAGCTGTTGGCGATGCCAATGAGATGATGGAAAAAGGACATGGTCCGGCAATCACATTAAATGATGCACAGGAAGGCTTTGTTATAAAACTCCCTGCTTCCTTGCTTTTCAAGTCAGGAAGTGCGACAATAGAAAATGAAGATGCTCTTCTTTTTTTAAAAAGAGTCGCTCTTATCATCGAAGAACTACCAACTACAACAGAGGTAAGTGTTCAAGGTCATACTGATAACCAAGGTCCTGGAAACAAAAGCCCTTTTAAAGACAATTGGGAACTCTCATCTGCTAGAGCTATTTCTGTTTTACAAGAGTTGTTACTCGATGGTGTCTCACCAAAAAGAGTGAGTTCTGCTGGATACGCACAATATACACCTTTAGCAACAAATGCCACAGCAAGTGGAAGAGAAAAAAATCGTAGAGTTGAGCTTCATTTTTTTGGTGGACAAGATGATACTAAAGAATCATTGAAGAAGAGTATATTGGATAAGGAAGCCAGTAAATAATGTTGCGTTTATTAGTTGTGCTGTTTGCTTTGGCATCTGTTTTAGGTGCTGAAGCTGTTACCATTCCCACTATGAATTTTGCTCTCTCATCTCCTGATACACCAAAGCAATTAGTATCTTCTTTAAATGTTTTAGTTGTTTTAACACTTCTATTTTTAGCACCATCAATGGTTCTTGTTATGACAACTTTTACGCGTTTTGTAATCGTTTTTGGATTTTTGCGTCAAGCACTTGGCACACAGCAAGTTCCTCCAACGCAACTACTTGTAATGCTCGCTATGATATTGACATTTTTTGTGATGGAACCTGTGGGTACAAAAGCATACAACAATGGCATAAAACCTTATATAGCAGAACAAATCGGTTATGAAGAAGCATTTGACAAAACTGTTTTACCCTTTAAAAACTTTATGATTAGAAATACAAGAGAGAAAGATTTAGCACTATTTTTTAGAATTAGAAAAATGCAAAATCCTCAAACTATTGCAGAAGTGCCTTTGTCAATCATTATTCCTGCATTTGTGATAAGTGAGTTAAAGACTGCGTTTGAGATAGGATTTTTACTCTTTTTACCATTTTTAGTTATAGATATGGTTGTGGCTTCTATCTTGATGTCAATGGGTATGATGATGTTACCTCCTGTTATGATATCCTTGCCTTTTAAGATACTTGTATTTGTACTTATAGATGGCTGGAATCTCCTTATTGGTAACTTGATTGCCTCGATAAAGTAGGAGATAGATTTGGATTGTAAATATTTTGGTAAATGTGGTGCTTGCAGAGTGTATGAAGATGGTTATGAAGCACAGCTTAATGATAAAAAGCTACTAAACCAAGAGAGATTTAAAGATTTTTATAGCAAAGACATCTCTGTATTTAAATCACCTGATTCACACTATCGTTCTCGTAGTGAATTTAAAATTTGGCATGAAGATGATGAAATACACTACGCTATGAACCATATACAAAGTAAAGGTGTTGTCTTTGTAGATGCATGTCCACAAGTAAATGAACATATTGCAAAACTTATGCCAAAATTATTAGAGACTATAAGAGTGAAAAAAATAGATTTTAAACTCTTTGGAATTGATTTTTTAAGTTCAAGTAGTGGTGAAATAGTTATATCGATGTTGTATCATAGAAGACTTGATGAAGAGTGGCAAGTTTTAGCAAGCGAGATAGCACAAGAACTTGGTATCTATATTATTGGGCGTTCTCGTAAACAAAAAGTTATCATTACTCAAGACTACATAACCGAAATATTAAACATAGGAAAGAAACATTATAAATTCAAGCATATAGAAAATAGTTTTACACAACCAAATCCTCGTGTGAATGAACAAATGATAGCTTGGGGAATGAAATGTTTTGAAAATATAGAGGGTGATTTACTGGAACTCTATTGTGGTGCAGGCAACTTTACCATTCCCTTCTCAAGTCTGTTTAACAAAGTGTTAGCAACTGAAATCTCAAAATCATCCATAAACGCAGCCAAAGAAAATATGCTTTTAAATGATGTAAAAAACATAGAATTTGTTCGTATGAGTGTTGAAGATTTTGTAGGTGCACTTGATGGAGTTAGAGAGTATAGACGCATGAAAGATATAGATATAAGTTCTTATGCACTTGAGAGTATCTTTGTGGATCCTCCTAGAAGTGGTATGGATGAAACATCATGTAAATTTGCCACAAGACATAAACATATACTCTATATTTCATGTAATCCTGAAACTTTAGTGAGAGATTTAGAGATATTAACTCTAACTCATGATATAATTGACATGGCAATGTTTGATCAATTTCCTTATACGCATCATGTAGAGATGGGTGTGAAACTAATAGAGAAAGGGTGTTTATGAAATTTTTATTGATGCTGTTTATCACTTTTACACTCAGTAATGCTGATGAGATACAAAGAGTAGGTGATATCCTTAAAGATATAGGGCAACTTAGAATCGATTATCAAGAGAGTCAAGATAAAATCGCTCAACTTGAAGATATTATAGAAAAACAAAAAAAACTTTTATCTAAAAAAACAGTACTCAAAACAAAAAAAGTTACAAAACAGATACTTTTTAACAAATGTGAAGAACCAAACCCTTTTCCCCAACTCATGATGAAGGAAGACAATGAAGTTCACTCTTTTAAAGCAAGTGCTTTTAGAGTTAATAAATTAGCTTCGATTTATGATGGCGTGAAAGGTAATGTGATACAACAATGGGGGAAAAGCACCTCATTTACATCTGATAAAAAAACTTCTTCTATGATTAAAATTACAGGGTATTTTATAGATAAACAATGGAAATCAGCATCTTCGGAGATGTGGATAAAAGCACAAGACGCGAGAAAGAGATAAATTAAATGAAAAAGATTTTAATCATTAGCGATGGTACAATAGGTGAAAATTTCATCCGAAGGACATTAGCGACAAATAGTAATGAAAATATTTATTATATTGTACAAACAAAAGAAACAGTTTTTGAGGATGTAAATCCAGCGCGTTTTAAATTTTATGAGTTTGACCCGACAAGTCTGTATAAACTATCAAACCTTTTAAAGATGGAGTTTCTTCAAGTTTTTATAGCTATGAATAGTGCTATTGATGTTGAAAACAGTATAAAAAACATTAGAACAATCAAGAAACAACTTCGTATTATTGTATTAAATCAATGGGATTTAAACAATGAAGACCCTAATGTTGTTTTGATTAATAGTAATGAAATTTTAGCATCAAGACTTTTAGATTATTTACCAAATATTCCTGTAATTGCTCAAAATGTAGGAGTGGGTGAGGGTGAAATCATGGAAGTTCTTGTTCCATTTGGAAGCTCATTTGTTTACAGACATATAGGTGTGATTGAACAGAAAAATTGGCGTATCGTTGCTATTTATCGAAATAGAAAGCTTATTATGCCATCAAGAAAAAGAATGATTCAACCTAATGATTTACTTCTCTTAGTTGGAGAACCGGCAGTATTAAAATCAGTTTATCGTGCGATAAAGCGCGAACTTGGCCAGTTTCCAGAGCCTTTTGGTTCAAACTTATATCTATTTATCAATATGAATATTGTCTGCTATAAAACAGTTAAAGAATTAGTTAGGCATGCTGTGTTGGCACATAAAAAGTTTAAACATGAGCTAATAATAAAAATCGTAAATCCAAGTCATATTGAGGTTTTAGAGTATATAAAACAATATAGAGATGTGGATATTACGATAGATATAGATTATGATAGTGATGATATTGCTAACATGTTTTTTGAAGATATTAAAATTTATCATATAGGTCTTGTTATAGTCTCTAAAGAGATGTTTAGTAACCATAAAGTTCGAAATATTTTATATAAATCTCATGTACCAATCTTTAAAATATCTGATAAAGATTTTTCAACACTTAAAGATGTAGCACTCATTTTATCGGATAATCGTGATTTAGAGAAAATTTCCTCAACTATTTTTGATATCTCTGAACAGATGAACTTAAATATAGACCTTTACAACTATATGAATGAACATCAAGGTGAAAAAGAGCAAGTTATAGAGCATTTTAATAACCTCTCAAGTATTTTTTCTAAAACGATTAAAATTATTGAAATGAATGAAAATCCTATACTTACACTAAAGAAAAAAGATAATTTCCTGCAAATACTTCCATTTACAAACAGATTAACAAGTTTAAGAGCACTTTCTATCTTCTCTACCAACAGCGAAAAGTTGTATCATAAACTAGATGACTTCCATCAAATTTTTATCCCTGTCCAGTTGTAACTTTTAAGGTTTTTATCATTTATTTAGTAAAATTTTAGTATTATCTATTATATATTAATTTTGGATAAATAATGCAAGTAAACATCCCTCTTATACAGACTATCGATAACTCATATAACATTACCATAGGTACTCTTACCAAGACACATTTTGATACAAAAGTAGCTATCATAACCAACCCTAAAGTTGCAGGATTACATCTTGGATATTTACTCTCTAAAATCAGTGCAAAAGAGCTATATATTATCACAGTACCAGATGGTGAAGAGTATAAAAATCAAGATTCTATAAACACAATTTTAGAATCACTTTTTAATCATCGTTTTAACAGAAAGTCTATGATCCTTGCGTTTGGTGGTGGTGTGATAGGTGATATGACAGGATATGCTGCAAGTATTTACCAAAGAGGGATTGATTTTATTCAGGTACCTACGACGCTTTTATCTCAAGTTGATGCGAGTGTAGGTGGAAAAACAGGGATAAATAACAGTTATGGAAAAAACCTTGTTGGTGCATTTCATCAGCCAAAATCTGTACTTATAGACCCTCGGTTTTTAACTACACTTCCCAAGAGAGAATTTAGCGCAGGTGTAGCAGAAGTAATAAAAATGGCTGTTACATTTGACAAAGAGTTTTTTGAGTTTTTAGAAATAGCTGATTTAAATGATAGTGAAGTTTTACAAGAAGCCATTAAGCGAGCAGTTCAAACAAAAGCAAGTGTAGTTGCACAAGATGAGAAAGAGCATGGAGTTCGTGCTGCTTTAAATTATGGGCACACTTTTGGACATGTTATAGAAAATGAAACACAATATAAAAAATATATTCATGGTGAAGCTGTCGCTATTGGTATGGTTATGGCAAACAATACTTCTGTAGAGATGGGTCTAATGAGCCCAGATGAAGCATTAAGAATTAAAAAACTTTTAGAAAAATATAATTTATCTACTTCTTATGCTATTAAGAATATTCAGAGTTTTTACGACACTTTTTTCTTAGATAAAAAGAGTTCTGATTCTGCTATCACTTTTATACTTCCTGTTGGTCTAGGTGATGTCAAAATTACAGATAATGTAGATAAAAATCTTGTACTTTCTGTATTAGATACTTTTTAGGCGAAATTATGAAATATTTTATAGCATTACTTCTGTTTTTAACTCTTTTTGGATTAAATGCAAATGCGCAAGAGGATTTAGTTACCCAAGATGAAAACCTTACTAAATTAAGATTAGAAAACATAGACTCTTATTTACGACAAATAAAAACGATTGAATCTTCCGTTTTAGAAGAAAAAGTTTGGATGAAAAGTTACGCATCTTATTTGACTTCATTAGAGGTGAGAATTAGCTTACAAGATATAAAAAAGAGAATTAAGTACTTACAAAGGCACTCAAAAACACTCGCCGATAATGATGAACTTAATGCTTTAGTTTCAAAAGAGATGATTTTAACATCTCAAATAGAAAAACTTAAAAGTAAAAACAGTGCACCCTTTTCTCAGTTAATTACACCCCCTATTATTGACACTATACCATCAATTACTAACCCTTTTGATGTCTTTACAGGCATCTCTTTTACAAAAAGCTTAACAACAAAACTTAATGAGTACAAGGTACGAAAAAATAGCTTGAGTGAGCTTATTATTTTTTTGCGAAAAGAAAATGAACTCTATAAACTTATATCTGAAGTTAACCAAGATAAGGAATATACTCAAGAGATTAACTATAAAAAGAAAGAGTTAGAACGGTTTGAAACAGCATTTGATACGATGAATGTGACATTAGATGTTTATCAAAAACGACTTGAAATCATTGAGCTAAATATCAATAAAGAGATAGAAAAACAGATTTATAGGCTGAGTAAAATAGGTATTATAATCTTGCTTGTATTCGTCTTCTTTTTTCTTGTTAAACTTGCAGTAAAAAAGTACATTAAAGATAATGAACGATTTTATATGGCAAATAAGTTTATTACTTTTGCTAATTTTACTCTCATTATTATCATTTTATTTTTTAATTACATAGAAAATGCAAGTCACCTTGTGACTATCTTAGGTTTTGCCTCTGCAGGTATTGCAATTGCCATGAAAGATTGGTTTATGAGTATCTTAGGATGGCTTGTTATTGTTTTTGGTGGAAGTATACATGTAGGTGATAGAATCCGTGTTGATATGGAAGGTATGAAATATGTAGGAGATGTTATGGATATTTCTTTACTTCGTATGACCATTTTAGAAGATATTACACTGACTTCAATTTACCAAAATCGTAGGGCAGGGCGTATTATCTTTGTTCCAAATAACTATGTATTTACTAGAATGATTGCAAACTATACGCACAGCTCACTAAAAACAGTTTGGGATGGAGTGAAGATAACGATTACCTATGATTCAAATCATAAAAAAGCGATGCATATTGCAAAAGAGATTACAAGAAAGTTTTCAAAAGGATACACAGATATTACGAGAAAACAGTTAAATAAACTAAGAAATCATTACAGCCTAAAAAATACAAATGTTGATCCTCGTATCTACTCATTTATAGTGCCTAATGGTCTTGATATAGAAGCTTGGTACTTAACAAATGCATATGCGACACTTACACTTAGAAGTGTGATATCAACAGAAATTGTAGATGCGTTTAATGCAGAAGATGATATTACCATCGCTTACCCTACACAAAAACTCAATGTGTCCATGCAGAGTGAAAGTCCAAGCCAACATAATCACGAGATGGTTTAAATGCAGAAAAAAGTATACTTTAAAACCTTTGGTTGTCGTACAAATCTTTATGATTCTCAAGTTATGATGAGCGCGATGAAAGAGTATGAGATAACACAAAATGAAAATGAAGCTGACATGATAGTTATCAACTCATGTACTGTAACTAATGGTGCAGATACACATGTCCGATCATATATTTCTAAGGTTGAGAAAAATAATGACAGAGCGAAACTTTTTTTGACAGGATGTGGTGCACATACAAAAGGAGAATCGCTTTTAAAAGAGAATCGAATTCATGGTGTTTTTGGTCAGAGTGAAAAAGAAAAAATTGATATTTTGTTAAAAAAAGAGAAACCTTTTTATGAAAAAGGAGATTTAAATCATATTGATAAAATTATTGTTGATGATTTTGTTGGAAAGAGTAGAGCGTTTATAAAGATTCAAGAAGGATGTAATTTTAGATGTTCTTACTGTATTATTCCTTTTGTGCGTGGTGATGCTCGAAGTATGGATGAAGCGAAAATACTTGAGCAGATAAGAAGATTAGCACTCAATGGTTTTGGTGAATTTATCTTAACTGGAACAAATGTTGGCTCTTATGGACAAGATACAAAAACATCTCTGGCAAAACTTATGAAAAAAATAAGTCAGATTCGTGGAGTTCGTCGTATCCGTTTGGGAAGTGTAGAACCTATACAAATAACCGATGAATTTTTAGAGCTACTCGAAGAGCCTTGGTTAGAGAGACATATGCACATAGCCTTGCAACACACTTCACCGCAAATGCTTAAGATTATGAATAGACGCAATGTTTATAAACAAGATAGAGAATTATTTGAACTTTTAGCAGATAAAGGTTTTGCAATCGGGACTGATTTTATTACAGGTCATCCAAGGGAGAGTGAAGAGTTATGGCTTGAGGGCATGAAAAATGCAAGAGAACTCCCACTTACTCACATACATGCTTTTTCTTACTCTAAACGGGATGGAACTGTCTCAGCAACTATGAAACCAGAGGTGAATGGTAAAGTGGCAAAACAGAGACTTCATGAGATACAAGAGCTGATAGATGATAAAAATTTTGCTTTTAGAAAATCTTTTAGTGGTTCACTTGATATTCTTATAGAATCTAAAAAAGATGGACTTTATCAAGGGTTTGATCAACATTTCAACAAGATATTAGTTGAGTCTAATGATGATTTATTGGGTAATTGGATAAATGTCAAAAAATATGAAGTAAGAGGAGAATATAACTATGTTAAGTTCTAAATCAAATAGAATCGCACTGTATGTTTCGGCATTTTTTATCATTGCCTTAGTAATTTTTGCAATTATGAGAAATAGGGCGGACGATATTACGCTCAATAATGCCAAAAAAATACTAAAAAACCATACAGTTACAAAAGTGGTGGTCTCAAAAGATTATGTATTTTTAAAAACAAAAGATAATTTTTACAGAATTGCATCTTCTCAGGTAACACCTAAGATGTTTATTGAGTATAAAGTGCAAGTTAGTAGCAATACAAATGTTATTTTATACATACTCTTTTTTGTGCTTTTTTTAGGCTTAGGTTCTTTACTTCTAAGATTTTTACAAAGAAAAAATGAATTTTCTATTAGCAGTGCAGGTATATCAAAAAATAGTTCCAACTCTAGCCCAGCCTCAATAAGTGAGCCAATAGAGTCTATCAAAAGCGATGTAACTTTTAGTGATATCGGTGGTATAAGCGATGTTAAAATAGAGCTCGAAGAGATTATTGACTTTATGAAAAATCCAAAACGATACAAAAGTTTTGGAGCTCGAATGCCTAGAGGTGTTTTACTTGTAGGACCTCCAGGTGTAGGTAAAACAATGATTGCTAAAGCGGTTGCTCATGAAGCTGGAGTTCCATTTTACTACCAGAGTGGTGCTTCTTTTGTTCAGATTTATGTTGGTATGGGTGCAAAGCGTGTACATGAACTTTTTGTAGCTGCAAAGAAAAATGCACCTTCAATTATCTTTATTGATGAGATAGATGCTGTAGGTAAAAAACGCGATGGGCAGAGAAATGATGAACGAGAAGCAACACTCAATCAACTTCTTACAGAGATGGATGGTTTTGAGGGTTCTAGCAGTGTTATCGTTGTGGCGGCAACTAACAAGATAGATGTCCTTGACTCGGCACTATTGCGTGCAGGTAGATTTGATAGACGAGTATTTGTAGAGTTACCAACAAAGCGAGAGAGAGAATCTATCTTGATGAAGTACCTAACAAAAGTTCCCCATGAGTTAGATGTTAAAGTGCTTGCAAATATGACAGTTGGATTTAATGGCGCAGCCCTTGCAGCCCTTGTTAATGAAGCAGCACTTCTATCTTTAAGACAAAATGATTTTCATGTAACTATCGAGCATTTTCATCAGGTAAAAGATAAGGTAATGTTTGGAAAGAAAAAACTTCAAATGTTAAATGATAAACAAAAAGCTTATCGTATAACTTATCAAGCTGCCAAGGTTTGTGTAGCAACTTACTATGATATATCTTTTGAGAAGTTAATGTTGTCAAATGAAAAATTGACACCATCTACTGGTGAACCTTTAATTCAAGAAGAGCTAGAAGCACAGGTAAAAATGCTTTTAGCTGGAACAGTCGCATGTAATATTACTTTTAATCAACACTCTAACAGTGCTAAGACTGATTTAAATGAAGCTAAAGAGATTGTTTTAAGAATGTGCCAAGATTATGGAATGGCTTCAACACTTCTCCCTGAAGTAAATGAACAAAAACTGATACTTGAGAGACTTTATAACGAGTGCAAAGCTCTACTTGTTTCTCTTCCTAGTGTTACTAAAAATATAGAAGCAGTTTTATCAGAAAGAGAAAGCATAACTAAAGCAGATGTTAAAGAGTTTATAAATGAGGTTTTTTAGTGGGTTCTCTCTAAAAGATGAAGTCTATCTTTTTGATAAATATATAAAAAAGAGCGAGTATGCTATATGTGGTTTTAGTTATGGAGCTATTACTGCGTTTAAAAAAACATTAGATATGCTAAACGCAGGTGAAAGGGTGGACACTCTGCAACTGTTCTCACCAGCTTTTTTTCAAAGTAAAGATGAAAAATTTAAGCGACTTCAATTAATTTCTTATAAAAAAAATCAAGCTGCATATATGGAACAGTTTATTTCGTCTTGTTTTTCACCTTATGGAAAAAAAATAGTAAAACATAAAGATACGACTATGGATGAGTTAAAAGAGCTTCTCTATTATGAGTGGTCTTTGGATGATTTAAAAAAGATTGAGTTGAGTGGTGTTAAGATAGAGGTCTACCTTGGTGGTGAAGACAGGATTATAGATATAAACGCAGCCAAAGAGATGTTTTTAAATGTCGCGACTGTTAGTTATATAAAAAGTGCTAACCACTTTTTGCAAATAAATTAATTATAAGGATAAAAAATATGAGTGAAATAAAAATAGGCGTGATAACAGCAAGTGATAGAGCTAGTAAAGGAATATATGAAGATATTTCAGGTGTAGCCATTCAAGACACAATGAAAGATTATCTAAAAAGTGAATTTGAAATTGTATATAGATGTATCCCTGATGAGCAAGATATTTTAGAAGATACAATGAAAGAGTTATGTGATGATGCTGAGTGTTGTTTGGTCGTTACAACTGGTGGAACTGGTCCTGCATTGCGTGATGTAACACCAGAAGCGACCCAAAAGGTGTGCCAGAAGATGATGCCTGGTTTTGGTGAGTTGATGCGTCAAGTGAGCTTACAGTATGTTCCAACTGCCATCCTTTCTCGTCAAACTGCAGGAATAAGAGGTAAATCACTTATTATAAATCTCCCAGGAAAACCAAAATCAATTCGTGAATGTTTAGATGCAGTATTTCCAGCTGTTCCATACTGTATAGATTTGATTGAAGGTCCATTTATAGAGACAAATGAAGAAGTTATGAAAGTATTTCGACCTAAAAGTAAATAATAATGCCTATAAGATTTTTAAGAGGTGAAAATTGCAAATAAAGATACAAGAGATAAAAGAGAATTTTATAGATTCATATTACAATCGTGGTATAGGATATTTTAACACAAAAAAAGTTTTAAATTATAGTATTGAAAGAGATTCTGATCATTATGTAAATATTATTTCAGAAGTTCAGGGTAGTTCTGAAATTTATTCTCAAGATATTGATATTAAGCGTCTAAAAAATGGTAGTTTAGACATTAATAGTAATTGTAGTTGTCCTGTAGGTTTTAACTGTAAACATGTGGTAGCTGTTTGTTTAACTTATAGAACGGATGCACAAACAAATGCTATAGCTAAATTGCAAGGTATAGAAACTAAGTCTACAGTTAATTTATCTCAAATAGATAGCTGGTTAAAAAAACTCCAAGCAGACAATGAGCAGACTAAAGAGCTTGATATTGTTACACAAAATATGAAAAATGGAGAGTATTTTTTTACTTATAGACTCTTTGATTCTTCATCCCCATATACTGATGAAATAGAGTTTTATAAATCAAAAATCCTTAAAAATGGCTCTATTAGTCAAGGTTCAAGAATTCATAGTCATAATCTGTCAAATTATGCAAATGAGAAACTAAAAAATGATTTAGATACAAGTTTGATAAACTCGGTCATTAGTCTTCATAACAAATATAGATATAACTCAGGAGGAAATATATTAATCGGAATTACTGCTTATAAACTTGTGAAAGAGTTACTAGAAACAGGAAGATTTTATTTGGATAAGCATAAAAAGCCTATTGAATTTATCGAAGGAATATTTACGCCAAATTATGAGTTTAAACTTTATAAAGGAAAATATCAACTTAAATCAAATATAGATGCAACAAACCATAGATTAATAGATACTACACCATCTCTTATTGTTGATAAAGTTGCTAACACTATGCAAGAGATAGATATAAATGTAAAAGTTTATAGACATCTTTTAAATGCACCTGCAATAGATAAAAAAGATATAGCAAAGGTCTACACAAGTATTGGAAAAGCTTTAGTGAATGTAGAACTAAAAGCCCCCTCTGCCATAAAAACAAAAAAGATAAAATCTAAACCTATTTCACAATTACACCTAAAATATACCAAGGATGAAAATGATAAGAAGTTTACATCTTTTAGTGTTGATTTCAACTATGAGGATTATACGGTAAAGTATTACCCTCAAAACAAGATAAAATCACTTTATAATGATGAAACGAAAGTAGAGATACAAAGAGATTTAAAATATGAAGAAGGCGTTAAAAAAGAGTTAGAAGATTTTGGTTTTAAAGTTGATAATATTGCTAATAATCTCTTTGTAACTTTAGTAGAAAATGATAAACAAGCACAACTCAAGGTTTGGAAAGAGTTTATGACTTCGCATTTGGATGTTTTAAAATCACAAGGCTGGATAGTTGATATAGATGAAGAGTTTTCTATGCGATTTGAACCATCTACAGAAGTGGTCGTTGAAAATGAAAACGAAAACAACTGGTTTAGCCTCTCTTTTAACCTAGAATTTAATGGTGTATCACAACCAATAGCACCACTTGTATCAGAAATTATCAATGAGTTTAATGACTTAGAAAACCTACCAGAATTTATGCATCTTGAGGTAGCCCAAAACCATTTCGTGGAAGTTCAATCATCTCAGATAAAACCAATAATTCAAACAATAATAGAGCTTTTTGATAAAAAAGATAAAGATGAAAGTCTTAAAATATCTGCCTATGATGCCCATATGCTTGCGTTTATGGATGATGATGTGATTTGGAGGGGTTCCCGTGAGATACTAGAACTCTCCAAAAAACTCAAAGATTTTAAGGGGATAAAAAAATCTCCCCCTCCAAAGTGTCTTAATGCTACCCTTAGAGATTACCAGCAAGATGGTTTAAACTGGTTAAACTTTTTGTATGAGTTTAAGTTTGGAGGGATACTTGCTGATGATATGGGACTAGGGAAAACCATTCAAACACTTGCTCATATATCAAGACTAAAAGAAGATAACAAACTTACAGGCAAAGTACTTATAATTATGCCAACTTCACTGATAGCCAACTGGAAAAATGAGGCTAAAAGATTTACCCCAAATCTTAAAGTTTTATCTCTTCATGGGCAAGATAGAGCTGATAGGTTTGAGATGATAGATGATTATGATGTTCTTTTGAGTACATACCCACTGATAGTAAGAGATGAAGAAAAATTTAAAAAGTATAAGTTTATGTATATTATTTTGGATGAGGCTCAAAAGATTAAAAACCATAAAACAAAAATGGCAATAACTCTTAAAAAAATGAAATCACAATATCGATTAGCTTTAAGTGGAACACCTATTGAAAATCATTTAGGAGAACTTTGGAGTATATTTAGCTTTTTAATGCCAGGTTTTTTAGACACTATGAGCTTTTTTAAAAAATATTATCAAACACCAATAGAAAAAGAGCATAATTTTCAAAGACAAAATATCTTAAATAGACGCATAAAACCATTTATGATACGACGAACAAAAGAGATAGTTGCTCAAGAATTACCATCAAAATCAGAGATTATAAAATATACGCAATTTGATAACAAGCAGTCTAAGCTGTACGAATCTATAAGAGTTACAATGGAGGAGAAGGTAAGAGATGCTGTATCTGCAAAAGGCATAGGCTCTTCTCACATAACAATACTCGACGCACTCCTAAAACTAAGACAAGTCTGTTGTGATCCAAGCCTTCTAAAACTTCAAGAAGCACAAAAAGTAAAAGAGAGTGCAAAGCTTGAGTTGTTCACTGACCTTATAGATGAACTTTTACGAGAGGGAAGAAAAATACTTGTCTTTTCACAGTTTACCTCAATGTTAGCTATCTTAGAAGATGTAATAAAACGAAGAAACATAAGTTACGCAAAACTAACAGGCTCAACAAGGAAAAGAGAAGAGGTTATAGAAAAATTTACATCAGGAGAAGCAGATATATTTCTTATCTCTTTAAAAGCTGGAGGAGTAGGACTTAACCTAACTCAAGCCGATACTGTTATCCACTACGACCCATGGTGGAATCCAGCAGTAGAAAACCAAGCAACAGATAGAGCCCATCGAATAGGGCAAACAAAAGCAGTATTTGTTTATAAACTTATAGTCGAAAATACCATAGAACAAAAAATACTAGAGATGCAAGAGCGAAAGAAAAAGCTACAAGACGGCATTTACGATGATAAGCAACAGCAAGATGATATAAAATTTAGTGGAGTTGAGTTACTGGAGTTATTGAAATAGTATTGTTTCAATAATTTTATTTTAATGCTGTTTTTATCATCATTCGTCTAAGATAGGCTATTTTACTTTGAAGTGGTAAATCTTTCGGGCAGACATCTTCACATCCTAAAAGTGTCATGCAACCAAAGACACCACTCTCATCACCCACAATATTATAATAATCTTCATCGCTGCGTTTATCTTTTGGATCGAGTTGATATCTGGCTATCTTGTTAAGTCCAACAGCACCAACAAAGTCAGGTTGCATCTGTATAGTTCCACATCCTGCGACACAACAACCACACTCTATACATCTATCAAGCTCATAAATTTCATCAGCGAGAGCAGGTTCTACTCGTTCCTCTAGTTTGTCAACATTTAACTCATATTCCTTATCATGTATCCAAGTTTCTAACCTTTCATTTAGTCCTCGCATCCACTTTCCAGTATAGATAGAGAGGTCACCAATAAGTTCAAAAAGAGGAAGTGGTGCTAAAGTAAAATGATCATCAAGTTTTTTTGTTAATGTTCTACAAGCTAAAGTGGGACGACCATTAACAAGCATCGAGCAACTTCCACAAATTCCTGCACGACATACAAAATCAAACTTTAAAGAGTTGTCATGATGTTCTCTAATCTCATTGAGTGCAACAAAGAGTGTCATCCCATCTGCTTCTTCAATCTCAAAAGTTTCCATATGTGGAAAGTCATCTGGGTCATGTGGATCAAAACGAAGTATACTGATTTTTAAAATTCTGTTTTTTTCTTCTAGTTTCATACATTTTCTCCAAGTCTTTCATTTATTCCACGATACTTTTTAGGTAGTTTGTCTAAGTAAGGCATAAGGGCATCTTGAATTTCAAAACGACTAGCCCCCTTTGCTTCTAACTCTTTTGTGATTTTATCAACTTCATCTTGTCTTATCTTTGTCTCTGGATGATGCTCTGTTAAATCTTTACCATAACCACGAAAACCTGGAGGCATTTCCATGCTCTCTATTGGTATCTCTTCATAACTTACATCAGGAAGTGTACTGTTTTCATCGCTCCATGTCATAATCGTTCTCTTAAGCCAATTGGCATCATCACGCTTTGGAAAATCTTCTCGCGAATGAGCTCCACGACTCTCTTCTCTTAAAAGAGCTCCATAAGCAACTGTTAGTGCAATTTTAATCATCTTTTGTGTTCTGTAAGCATTCACTAAAGCTGGGTTAGCTGCATGAGATTTTGCACCAAATAGTTCTATGTTTTTAGAGCGTTTATGAAGTTCTTCTAACTCATCTACAGCTTCTTGTAAATCTTTTCCATTTCTAAAGATTCCAACCTTATCCATCATGATTTCTTCCATGCGACGACGCAGTTCAAAAGCATTTTCACCATTTTCTCTTGATAAAATAGCATTGAGTTTTTTCTGCTCTTTGTGAATGAATTTTTCTACATTTGAGGTGTGTATATCCATCTCACTCTCTTTTGATTCAAGAAAATCACTGATGTACTCTGAAACAAGCATTCCTGCAACAACAGTTTCACTAACAGAGTTTCCACCAAGACGATTAAAACCATGCATATCCCAACAAGCAGCTTCTCCAGCGGAGTAAAGACCTTTAAGTGTTTGTGATTCACCTGTGTATTTTGTTCTGATACCACCCATAGAGTAGTGCTGAGTAGGACGAACAGGAATCCACTCCTCAGCAGGGTCTATACCTAAAAAATTTTCACAAATTTCTTTTACTTCGCGTAAGTTTTTTTCTATATGTTCACGACCAAGTATTGTAATATCAAGCCATAAATGATCACCATAACGACTCTTAACACCTTTACCTTTTCTCATATGCTCCGTCATTCTACGACTTACAACATCACGACTTGCAAGCTCTTTTTTTTCAGGTTCATAATCTGGCATAAATCTATAACCATCTTTATCAAGAAGAAGTCCACCATCACCACGGCAACCCTCAGTGGTTAATATTCCAACAGGAACAATGGCTGTAGGGTGGAATTGAATTGCTTCCATATTTCCTAAAGTAGCGATACCAGTCTCTAATGCGATTGCTTGACCTATGCCTTGACATATAATTGCATTGGTTGAGACACTATAGATGCGACCATAACCACCCGTTGCAATAGTCGTAGCCTTTGCCACATAAGCAACAAGCTCTCCACTCATAAGGTTCCTAGCTATTGCACCAAAACAGCGACCTTTTTCATGAATAAGAGAAATTGCTTCAAGTCTCTCATGTACTTCTATTTTATCTTGCTGGGCTTTGTTGTCCATAGCATAAAGCATGGAGTGACCTGTTCCATCTGAAGTATAACAAGTTCTCCATTTTTTAGTTCCACCAAAATCACGAGCGGTGATAAGCCCATGTGCTTCATCTTTTTCACTAATAGTAACTTTTTGTGCATTTATAACTGCGTTTCTATCTCCACGATGAACTCTGCTCCATGGAACTCCCCAATGAGCAAGTTGACGAATTGCTTTTGGTGCACAGTGAACGAACATTCTAGCTACTTCTTGGTCAGCTCCCCAGTCACTTCCTTTAATGGTATCGGAAAAATGAACATCTTCATTGTCTCCTTCACCCATTTTTGAATTTGCTAAAGATGCTTGCATACCACCTTGTGCTGCAGCCGAGTGTGAGCGTTTAGGAGGAACAAGGCTCAGCACAATAGTATCATGACCTCGCTCTTTTACGCCTGTTGCAACTCTAAGACCAGCAAGACCACCACCAATAATGAGAACATCTGTGTATATAACTTGCATTAGTGTTTTCCTAATTTGATATTTTCTGAAGTGTATTTGATACCATCACTGAAGTCATGTGTATAACCGATATAGGTATATTTTCCAAGAGAAAATAGACCAATTAAAATGTATGATAAAACCATTCCCTTCATCATAAGTTTAAAAATCTTACGAGATACTTTTGTATTTTTTCCTTCTAAAAATCCCCATTTTAGTGCTAGTCTGTATAAACCAATAAAAGCATGTGAGATAACAGAAATCAAAAGAAGAAAATAAAGAGGACCCATGAACTCATCGACAATTCTACTAGAACTTGCGTATGGGCCAATATCGGCAGGTTGGGAAATCATTATATATAAGTGCACAGAACCGATAAAAAACATAATAAATCCAGTGATAACTTGAATCATCCAAAGAGAAGTGTCTTCATGTTGCATACTTATCATATGGTTTTTCATAATCTTGTATCTCTTGTAATCAGATGGAAATTTTCTCATAGCAGTTCCAGCATGAACAATGAAAATGACAAAAATTGCAGAAGCTAAAAATGAAATAATACCAGGATATCTCTCTCCAAAAAAGTAATATCCCTCAAACATCAATGTTACTTTATACATCATCTCATTTGAGATAAGGATAGAGGCTTCAAACAGGATATGCCCCATGATAAAAATAGCTAAAATCAAGCCTGTTACGCTCTGTGTTAAATCTAGTCTTGCTGGCATTTTATCAATTTTTTGTTTTTTCAAGTTTACTCCGATTTTTTGTATATGACCTATTATTTATTATAGTATTAAAGTAATTAAAAATTGATTTTTATACCAACAGGACAATGATCAGATCCAGTGATATAGTCGAGTATAAAAGCGTCTTCAAGATTTTCGCACAAATCTTCACTGATAAAGAAGTAGTCTATTCTCCAGCCGACATTATTGAGTCTTGCGTTTGATCTGTACGACCACCAACTGTATCTATCAACTTCATCTCCGTTTACATATCTAAAAGTATCTATATAACCATGGTCTAAAAGTTTATCAATCCATTCTCTTTCTATATCTAAAAAGCCTGATTTTTTAGAGTTTGCTTTTGGATTTTTAAGATCCATCTCTTTGTGTGCAGTGTTTACGTCCCCACAAATTATGATACTTTTACCTTCTTCTCTAAGTTCTTCACAATGCGTTAAAAAATCATCATAAAATTTCATTTTATAAGAGAGCCTATCATCATCTTTTTGACCATTTGGAAAATAAACATTAAACAAAACTATATCATCGTAATGTGTTTCAACTATGCGACCTTCATTCATCGTGTCAATTTCCTTGCATGTAGAATGAAAATCACTTTTAATGGTACTAAAAGTAGTTGTTCCACTATAACCTTTTTTAGTTGCAGAGTTTACAATTCTTTCCTCATAGTTTTTATCAAATAAATTTTCAGGTATTTGACTCTCTAGTGCTTTTATCTCTTGTAGACATAAGATATCAGTTTCTCTTTCATCTACCCATTTAAGAGCTTCTTTTGTAGCAACAGCACGAATTCCATTGACATTCCAAGATATTATTTCGATTGAGTTTGACATAAGTAATCCAATATGGGGGAGTTTTTTATAGGTGTTTGAGTATTTTCTCACGCATAAGCGTGAGAGGAAGAACGATTAAACGAAGTTTACTTCTTCAACATGGTGTTTTAAACCTAGTTCTTCTTTTGAACAACCAAGTGCAAGTCCTAACATTTGTTGCATGTGTAGTACAGGAAGTGCTACATCACGACCAACAGCTTTTGAGAGATGGTCAGTTTGCGTATCTAGTTTTAAATGACACAGTGGACATGGAGTTACTATCCAGTCTGCATTAGCATCCATAGCTCCTGCAACCGCTTTACCAGCTAAAATAGCTGATGTTTTAGGTGCTTGAAGTTCAACATGGAAACCACAACATTTATTTTTTTCTTCATAATCAACATTTTCACCACCACAAGCGATGATTAAATCATCAAGTGAACGAGGATTATATGGGTTTTCTGCAGTGTTATGTGTTTCGTTTTGGAGTTCACTAGGACGAATATTGTGACAACCATAAAAAGGTGCGATATTAAACTGGCTAAGAGGAGTTACAACCATCTCTTTTACCTTATCAAGTCCAATATCATCAATAATTGCATATAAAAAGTGAGTAATATCTGAAGTTCCTTTATATTCTAAACCAACTTCCTCTAGTTTTTCATTTACACGAGCTTTTAACTCTTCATTATTATCTAAACGGTGTTTTGTCATAGCAGTATTAAGCTGACAAGTATTACAGATAGTTACCATAGTTAAATCATGCTTTTCAGCATAAGCAATATTTCTTGCGTTTAAAACAAGAGATAAAAAGTCATCATAATCTTGTAGGTGTGAAGCTCCACAACATGAAGCTTCAACTAACTCAACAAGTTCGATGCCTAGTTTTTGGGCAACTGCCATTGTAGACATATATTGCTCTGGTGTACTCTGTTTAGCTGTACAACCAGTAAAAAGTGCGTATTTAAATTTTGCCATTGTTTACTCCTAAAACTTTGCAGTCGATGACGATTTTACAAGTTTTTGTATCTCATCAAGATTTTCTGATTTTGTAATGCCCCATGGTGGAACAATTTTACCTTTTTTAAACATATTGAGTGCAAGTGGTATATGTTTAACAACAGCAGCTCTCTCAGAATAAAGAACCATTCCACCCTCATCAAGTACACCAAATTTTTCAATAGATTTTTTAAATCCAACAGCATGACGAGTTGCTACATTTGAAGTAGCAACTCCCTCTTTAAATAGCATTTGGTGAAGAGAAGTTATTTTATCAATAGGATTAACATCTTTTGGACAAGCCTCAGCACATTCAAAACATTTTACACAATCCCATAAACCCTGTTTTTCTTGGTGAAGTTCTTGTAGTCTTACATCATGAGCATTATCACGAACATCTGCCTCAAAACGGTAAGCTTTAGCAAAAGCAGCTGGGCCAAAGAAATCTTCATTGACTTCAACAACTGGACAAGCATAGTGACAAGCTCCACATTGAATACATAAGTCAGCATCATTTAATGCTTCTGCTTCTTGTGGTGTTACCAAGTGTTCATGCTCTGGGTTTTCATCAACATCAGAAATAAGGTAAGGCTTGATAGCATCATGTTTTTCCCAAAAGTCGCGTTTATCAATAATCATATCTTTAACAGCTCTTTTAGTACTTTGTGGCTCAATGACAAGCTCATTACCAAAGAGTTCAATCATATTTGTCATGCTCTCTTTACAAGCCAGTGTAGGTTTGCCATTTACTTTAATAGCACAGGCACCACAGATACCGTGACGACAAGATCTTCTATAAGAAAAACTTCCATCATGATCCCACTTAATTCTGTTTAATATATCTAAAACAACTTCTTCAGAAGTTACTTCCATGTCATAATTTTCATAATATGGAAGATAATCTTTATCAGCATTAAAACGGAATACTTTAAAATTTACTTTTTGTGTAGTAATTGTATGCGTACTCATCAATTCTCCTTAGTAATGTCTATCTTGAAGTTCATGTTTGCCAAGTACAACATCCATGTAGTCAAGTGAAAGTTTGCCATTGTCATCCATATAAGCCATAGTGTGTTTTAAGAAGTTTTCATCATCTCGTGTGTTAAAATCTTCTCTAAAGTGAGCACCACGACTCTCATCTCTTGCAATGGCACTCTCAACGATAAACATAGAGTAGTCAAGCATATGACCAAATTCCATCGCTTCTTGTAGTTCAGTGTTAAATACAGTCGATTTATCTTGTACACGAATATTTTTAAATCTTTTACGAAGTTCTTGTACTTTAGCTACTACTATTTCTAAAGTTTCTTTTGTTCTAAAAGCACCTGCATTTGCGGTCATGCTTTGTTGTAACTCTTCTCTTAGTGTAGGCACAGTTTCTTTACCATTGTTAGTTAAGAACCAGTTAATTTCTTCAAGTGCAGTGTTTGCATCTTCCTCAGTTGCCACGCGAAGTTCTATGTTGTCAAGTTCTTCGACCATTGTTTTTCCAACATATCTTCCAAACAATAGTGCTTCAAGAACAGAGTTTGCACCAAGACGGTTTGCACCATGAACAGAAACACAAGAACACTCACCAGCAGCATAAAAACCTTCTACAAGTTCATCATTGTTTTTGCGAACATTACCAGCAATATTTACTGGAATACCACCCATAGAATAGTGTGCAGTTGCAGAGATAAGAATAGGCTCTTTAATCATATCAAGACCTAAGAAAGTAATAGCTAACTCACGAAGTTCAGGAAGTTTTGCCATGATTAAATCTTTGCCTAAATGTGTTACATCAAGATACACGGCATCTTTTCTTGGTCCAACACCACGACCTTCTCTGATTTCATTTAAAATAGCACGAGCAACAACATCACGAGAAGCAAGTTCCATGGCATTAGGTGCTGTTTTAGTCATAAATCGTTCACCCTCTGAGTTGAAGAGTCTTCCGCCTTCACCACGAGCAGCTTCTGAAATAAGAACGCCATTGCCTGAAAGTCCAGATGGATGAAATTGTACAAACTCCATGTCTTCGAGAGGAAGACCATGACGAGCTACAATAGAAAGACCATCACCAGTATTTGCATGAGCATTTGAGTTGATTTTGAATGCTCTAGCATAACCACCAGTAGCAAACATTACTGACTTTGCATTAAAGATAACAGTTTGCATATCACGGATATTAAACGCGACTACACCTGAAACTTTTCCATCTTTATAGATGATATCAGCAGCATACCACTCATCCCAAAACTTAACACCAGCACGGTGAGCCTGCTCATAAATTGTTTGAAGTAGTGTAAGACCAGTTCTATCTTTTGCAAAACATGCACGAGGTGAAGATTGTCCACCAAAAGGGCGTTGTGCAATTTTACCATCTGGAGTTCTACTAAATGCAGCACCCATTCTCTCAGCCCAACGAATAGTCTCTGGAGCATTTTCACACATAAATGTAACAGCATCTTGATCAGCTAAATAATCTGAACCTTTAACGGTGTCAAATTCGTGAAGCTCCACGCTATCTTCATCACTAAACGCAGCATTAATACCACCTTGAGCTGCACCAGAGTGACTTCTAAGTGGGTGTAACTTTGTAATAACAGCAACTTTTTTACCTGCAGTTTGTAATTCTCTAGCTGCTGCACATCCCGCGAGACCTGCACCAACAACAATTGCATCGTAAGTATAAATAGGAATACTCATTAACTAATCCTTCAATTTTAAAACTAAAATAATGCAGATTATAGCTACACTTGTCTTATAATAAGTTAAATTAGAAGTTTGTTTTGATGAAGTGCTAGGGTGTTACTATTTGAGGCATATTTTTGGTGCTACAAATAGTAAATTTACTTTGCTTAACGCTAGAGGGAATGGGTCGCCATATTGATAGTTTGTAAAACTTTATTGTTTCCTATTTTTTTTGCAGCTGCTAAAATTTCTTTTGCTTGTCTTAGAGCTTCTTCTAAGTTTGTATTATTTGGTTTTATGATAAACCCACCTGTAGTAGTTATACTTGCATTATCAGGTGTATTGAAATTTAGCTCACCAATACTTTGTTTAACTATGTCAGCATCTTTAAAAGCTTGTTCTTTAGAAACTCTTGAGAGGATAAGCGTAAACTGATTGTAATCTGTTCTAGCAATCACATCTGTTGCTTTTTCATGAAGAGATATTGTAAAGGCAATCTTTTTAAGAATAGCTTGCGTTAACTCTTGCGAGTAAGTTCTTTTAGATTTAGAAAAATTATCGATTTCTAATATAACCACAGCAGTAAAAAAACTATCTTTCATGTCTTTTTTGTCAGCATATCCTTGGACTAGACCTTTGTAATTATTAATACCAGTTACTTGATCCATTAAAATTGGGTTGTCTGTTGCAACTACTTTTCTTCTCATTCTTAGAGATATAGCATCCATCTCTTGAGTGTATATACGGTATGTTTCTTTGTTGTTTTCTACTGAAACTAAATGTAAGATATCTGAGTAAATATTGTGTAGCTTTTTTCTGTACCAGATGGTAGCCATAAAAATAGCAATAAATGAAAATACTGAAAAGTATTTGAAGATATCAAATTTTTCTTGGTTGTAGTCTACATCTTTTAGCATGATAGAATCAATATGCTGATTTAGTATCTCAAATGAAGTTTGCAGAGTATCTTTGCTCTCTTGTACTTTTTGAGTATCTTTTACATTAGTATAGTAAAAACGAGCATTATTCACAAAAATATCTATCAATTGATTGAGCTTACTAAGTTGTGCAAAATATTCTTCTTCATTGTTTAAGATGTATTTTTCACTTATATTATATTTATAAATATCTTTGAGTTTATTTATATCACTTTTTAATTGTGCTAAATTTCCATTGATTTGTATAAGAGCCAATTCTAAATCATCTGTCTGAAGTGAAGCAATTTTAGATGCTATTTTTTTTTGTTTATCTAGATTGTTAATCTTATCAAAAGAGAGCTGTTGCTCAAAACTTAATGTCATAAAGATAAATGATGCAAACAATACAAACAACATGTAAACGTTTAAATTTTGAAATATTTTACTAATAGCGTGTCTCATGTAAATCCTAAAAATGGTATACTTATGGCACTATTTTATACATATACATATTAATGTACACTTAAAAAGAAGAACAATTGAACTTAGAAAATTACTTTATAGCACAATTCAACAATAAACATATAGGGGATGATGGTGCAGTTATAGACAACTTTGTTTACTCAAAAGATGCATTTTTTGAGAATGTGCATTTTAAAATAGAATGGATGAGTTACTATCAAATTGCGCAAAAAGCGATGCTTGTCAATATATCTGATGCAGTTGCTATGAATGCAAAACCAAAATATGCTCTTTTAAGTGTTGCAATGCCAAAGAATATGACTAAGTTAGATATGGAAGAACTCTCTAATGGTTTTAAAGATATTGCAAAAAAATACAATATTGAAATAATTGGTGGAGATACGATAAGTAATACGAAATTAGATATAACTATTACAATAATTTCAAAAACAAAAAAGCCTCTGCTTAGAAGTGGTGTTAGAAATAGAAATTTAATAGCATATACAGGTGAATTAGGTAAATCATCAAAAGAGTTAAAAAAACTCTTTAACTTAGGTACAATTCATAAAAAATCTAAGTTTTTAAAGATAGAACTAAGAGATGATTTTATAAATAATTCGCAGAGAATTTTAAACGCAGGTATGGATATATCAGACGGACTCTTGAGTGATTTGGGTAAAATATCATCCATAAACAAAATAGGCTTTAAATTTTTAAGAAAAATACCAAAAACTGTTGCTTGTAGTGGTGAAGAGTATGAGATGTTAGTAGCATTTGATGCAAGAGTTAAAAAAGCGATAATTCGCAGAGCAAAACAGAGTAGAACAAAAGTAACTATTTTTGCATCTGCATCAAGAAAAAAATACATCAATAGATGTAAAGCACATCATTTTTAAGGAACAGTAAAATATGGATAGATTTTATTCACTAGCACACTCAAGTATAGATTTTCATTTTAAACAATCCCCTCGTGACTTTGTTGTCGAAGAGATTCCTCTTTATGAATTTTCAGGAGAAGGTGAGCATCTTATATTATTTGTAAGAAAGAAAAATCTCTCAACAAATGAGATGATAGGTCAATTTGCGAGATATCTAAATATTAAAAATAGAGATATTGGTTATGCTGGTCTAAAAGATAAACATGCCATGACAAAACAGTATATCTCTATCCATAAACAGCATGAGGAAGCTCTAGAAAATTTTAATTTTGAGGGGATTAAAATCATCTCTAAAACTTATCATAACAACAAACTAAGAATAGGGCATCTTAAAGGTAACCGCTTTTATATAAAACTTAAAAAAGTAAACCCAACTTCTGCAGCTAAGATAGATGAAGCCTTAAAAAAAATATCTTTAGCAGGTATGCCAAACTTTTTTGGATATCAGCGTTTTGGAAATGATGGAGATAATCATATCATAGGAGAGAAGATTGCTAAGGGTGAAGCAAGAGAAAGAAATCCAAGAGTGAGAAAACTACTAATAAACTCTTATCAGAGTCATCTCTTTAATCTATGGCTCAGCAGAAGGTTAGAAATTAACTCACTTGTTAGTAGTTTTGAACCATCAGAAATAGAATCACTTTTAAATATGCCAAATAATGAGATAAAAAAGATGAAAGCACAAGAACATCCCTTTAAACTTATGAGTGGCGATATTATGGAACACTATCCACATGGTAAACTTTTTGAGTTTGAGGCAACAGAGAATGATTTTACGCGTTTTAACGAGAGAGATATAAGCATAACAGGTTTGCTTTGTGGCAAAAAAGTTAAAGTTGCTTCTAGTCTTGCAGGTGAAATTGAAAAAGATTTTGATGATGAGATAAACGCAGATGGGGCAAGAAGATTTGCTTGGATTTATCCAACAGATATAGAAGGGCGTTTCAACAAAGTTGAGGCACAGTATGAGATGAATTTTACTTTACCAAAAGGCTCATACGCAACTGTACTTATCGAAGAAATTGCTAAAAGAAAAATAAACTAAAATAAATTTAAGGAATAAACACTTATGGAAAAAAGACATATTACATCACTTATCTCACAAAATTTTGGAAAATTTGCTTCTAAAGAGTTTCCATCATGGTTTCAAAATATAGTAAATCAATCTTATGTAACTTTAATGGGATTAGATATGAGTGAGTTTCATCATCCAAGTGGATACAAATCTTTAAATGCTCTTTTTACAAGAAGATTAAGAGAGCAAAGAAGCTTTTCTATGGATGGTAATGATTTTATCTCTCCATGTGACTCATATATCTCCGAATGTGGAGATTTGCAAGAGGATTATGCTTTGCAAATAAAAGGAATGAGATATAAAAGTGATGAACTTTTAGGCGATAATTTTAGCCAAGAAGAAAAAGAGATAGTTCATAATGGTACTTTTGTAAACTTTTACTTATCACCAAAAGATTATCATCGTTATCATATTCCTACAAATCTAAAGGTACTTAAAGCTGTTCATATCCCAGGTAAATTTTATCCTGTAAATGTTCCTTCTTTAAATAAGCGATTAAACTTGTTTGTAGAAAATGAGAGAGTAGTTATCTCTTGTGAAACGACTTCTGGTAAGAGATTTTATATGGTTTTAGTGAGTGCTTTAAATGTAGGTGTGATGCAAGTCTCTTTTGAACCAAAAATACAAACAAACGCAACTGCAACTACTCCTCAGGTATATACTTTTGAAGACCTTTATCTAAATAAGGGTGATGATTTTGGTTGTTTTGAGATGGGGTCTACTATAGTCATTCTAGCACAAAAAGATATGCTAGAATTGGATGTAAAAACAGGAGATAATGTTAAGTTTGCTCAAACGATAGCGAAGGTTAAATAGGTTCTAGTTAGTATATAAAAATCTTTTAATTTTCTTAGTTGGTGTTTTCACAAAAGGTTCTATCTGCTCGACAAATTTTACCATTCTTGAAAAAGATGAGATGTTGGCGTTTACTTCAACTCTCATTTCTTCTAGTAAAGTAGTTATTTTCTCTCTAACCTCTTTATCAGATTTAGCGTTAGCTTTAAACATTTTATCTATCATCTCATAATCTAAATGCACCCGTGCAATAAGCTTATCATCATCTCTTTGCATTACAAGAGCGTCTAAGACAAGCTTGTTTTGATTGATTCTAGCTTCTATTTGCTCAGGGTAAATATTTTCGCCACCACTGCCTATAATGACATTTTTACTTCGACCACTTATAAATAAAAATCCATCTTTATCTAGGTAACCTAAATCACCCGTTAAAAACCAACCATCGTCCATAACTTCCGCTGTCTGTTTTTCATCTTTATAATAACCCATCATAATGCTTGGTGATTTTACTATTATTTCACCTTCTCCTGTCTGGGGATTTTTATCGCGAATTTTTATCTCAACTCCAGCCATTGGTAATCCAGTAGATTTAATTTTTATACTATCACCTAAAATAGAACCAGCAATAAGTGGCGATGTCTCGGTCAAACCATATCCTATTATGTATGGAAATTTAGCTTCGATGAGAAACTGCTCTACAAAAGGAGAAATTCCTGCTCCTCCTATACCAAAAAAACGCAGTCTTCCTCCAAATGTTTCAATAAGTTTTTTACCAGCAATCTTGTTTAAAAGTTTTCTAAAAAGTGAGAAAGAGTATAAAAATCTCATGATAAATGAGCCTGTGAATTTAGGTAAAATCTTGCTTTTATAGATTTTTTCTATAATAAGAGGAACACTTACCATCATTGTTGGTTTTACAATTGAAAAGGCTTTTAAAAGGACACTTGGTGTGGGAACTTTATCTATATACTGTACACTAGAACCATGTAAAATAGGTACTATTAGACCAACAGTACACTCTAGGGTATGAGCAAGAGGAAGGATAGATAGAAACACATCATATTCTTTAATATGGACATTTTTGTATGCACTCATTGCATTTGTTACAAGATTTTTATGAGATAACATAACGCCTTTTGAATGACCAGTTGTTCCAGATGTATAAAGTAGGGCAGCCATATCATCTTCTTTAACTTCAGCATTTTTAAAGGATGGTATTTTCTCTACGATTTTTGAGCCGTAAGTGTGGTTTGAAAGTTCTTTTATCATACTTAAATCATCGAGTTTAATGGCACATTTAAAATCATAATTATCTAATTCATCTATAGTTGCTTGATGTCTATCAGAAACAAATACTGCTTTGACTTCAGAGTGTCTTATAATGTGATGAACATCAGCAATATGAAAATCAGGAAGAACAGGAACAATAACAGCTCCAAAATAGGTAACACTAAAATAAGCAACAGCCCAGTTTGGCATATTCTCAGAAAGAAGAAGAACTTTGTCCCCTTTTTTAATACCACTTTCTTGAAGTGATTTTACCATCTTTTGAACATTTTGATTTAGTTCTGCGTAAGTCATAGCATCTTGCGAAACTTTAGATAGAGCCTCTTTATCTGCATAAAGATTGACGGAGCGATTAAGTAAAGCTGGTAGTGTAAAATTTTCGATATCTTCATAAGGATATATCATAGCGTCTCTCTTTTATGTGCGATTTGATAATAATTATACATAAGATATGTGAATATATGATAATTTAATTGTATTTTTATGATGTTTTTTTGTTTAATATATGAATGAGGCTAAAATAAGAGTACAATTTAAAAATAATTTTGGAGAAAATATATGAATTTACATAAAATAATATCAGGCTCTTTTATCCTTTTGGCTATGACTGTTAACTTTGGATTCTTTTATGGTGACCCTACCGTTTTGGTTGAGCATAGTGCTTTTGAACTTTTTGCAGCAATAGTTATTAATCTAATTGCAACAGTTTTAAAACTAGGAGATAGAACACAGCTTGGAGCAGTTTTGCTAGCTACTAGTATTGTTGCTGATATTCAACTTATAGCGTCTGCTACTGTATGGGCATTTGCGGAGTATGTTATGAGTGATTTCGGCATAGAGGCAGTCGTAGCTATTATTTCATTATCAGGTGGGGCTTTGCTTGCTAATGTTGTATCAGTGATACTTTTTATCGGTGATACATTGAAATCAAAAAGATAATATAAATATTTTATTATGAATGAACAAATAATATGGATAATATTTAAGCGTTTACGCACACCATTTATTATTATAATTGTGACTTTTGCAATTTCGATTATTGGGCTAGTACTTATTCCTGGTGTTGATAATAACGGTCAAGTTTATCAGATGACCTTTTTTGATGCTTTTTACTTTGTAACATATATGGCTAGCACGATTGGTTTTGGCGAAGCACCTTATGCTTTTGATTATGCACAGAGAATATGGGTTAGTTTTGCTATCTATTTTACAGTTATTGGTTGGTTTTATGGCATTGGTGCAACCATCTCACTTGTGCAAGATGAATCTTTAAAAAAGGCACTCCGTAGAAATACTTTTAGGCGACATGTAAAACGACTCGATGCTACTTTTTATATTATTTTAGGCTATAACAGTATCACAAAAAGTATTATAGATAGGATAAATGGATATGGTTATAGAGTAGTAGTTTTAGAGAAAAGTGAAGATAAGATAGATGACTTAATTTTAGAAAATTTTTATCCTAATGTCCCTGCATTTATTGGTGAAGCCACTAATCAACAGATGTTAAAGATGGCAGGCATTCATCATAAACATTGTGCTGGAGTAATATCACTTTTTGAAGATGACATGATAAACTCTAAAATCGCAACAATCTGTAAAATTTTAAATAAAAAGTTGGATGTAATAGTAAAAGCAACTTCACCAGAACAAGTAAAACATTTTGAAAACATGGGCTTGGAACATGTTAAAAACCCATTTGATATTATCTCTAAGCGTATTTTTTATGGAATTACTGCACCTCATATCTGGCTTTTGGAAATGTGGATGTATGGACATATACTTAAACTTAAAAAAAGAGACCGATTTCCACAAGGGCGTTATATTGTTTATGGATATGGTCGTATGGGACATGCTATTATCAAAGGTTTACAAAAAGCTAATGTAGAGTATGTAACTAAAGATATTAAAACTGATGATTATATCAAAGAGAAAAATACAACTATTTTTGGTGATGATGAAGATGTTAAATCACTTATAGATTTAGGAGTGAAAGAGAGTGTATGTATTATTGCTGCAACTAAAGACGATTTGTTAAATCTTACTATTCTAAACGCAGCAAAACAGCTCAATCCAGATATATTTACTATTGCAAGAGAAAACTCTTTAGATGATTTAAATATTTTTAAAGCAGCTAAAGTCAATAAAATATATGTTGTTGAAAAAATATTGGCTGATGTAACTTATAACTATATCGCACGACCTTTAGCTGATCTGTTTATTATAGAAGCAAGAAAAAAAGATGAAGCGTGGGCAGAAATAATTGTTAATATGTTGAATAATATAACGGGTATGAACCCTATGTATTTTGAAACAAAATTAGATGAAGAAAATGCTTATGCCTTAAGTTTGGAGTTAAAGACAGGGACAAGTATAACACTTGCAAATTTAAGACGCTCTAGAGAAGATAGAAAGAATCTCCTAAATATAGTCTATCTGCTTTTAAAAAGAGGAGATAAAGTCTATCTTATGCCAGATTCTAATATGCAACTTCAGATAGGGGACGAACTATTGATTGTTTCTGATGAAGAACATTATGAAGATTTTGAATATATTGTCAATAATATTTATGAGTTAGAATATGTGCTAGGTTATGAGGCATAAATTTTAGCTTTAAAAACTAATCTTATCTTATATATCTATCGTGTATAATTCGCTTATTATTAACTAAAGGTTCCATTTTGAGTAGAAGAAACAAAGATAGACAGCATAACCCTAAAAGAGATACAGTAACCTTTACAGAAAAAGATTTTCTTCCTACAACTCGTGCTGACATGGATGCAAGAGGTTGGGACTATTGTGATGTTATTTTAGTGAGTGGTGATGCTTACATAGATAGTCCTTTTATCGGTGTTGCTATGGTTGGTCGGATGCTTGAGAGAATGGGCTATAGAGTAGGGATGATAGGACAGCCTGACATTAACTCCGCTGATGATATTTCTCGTTTGGGTGAACCACGGCTTTACTGGGGTGTGAGTGGTGGTAGTGTTGATAGTATGGTTTCAAACTACACGGCAACTAAAAAATTTAGAAACTCAGATGATTATACTCCTGGTGGAAAAAATACTAAACGACCAGATAGAGCTTTAAGTGTTTACTGCAACCTTATTCGTCGTCATTTTAAAAATACTGTGCCTATTGTACTTGGCGGCATAGAAGCAAGTTTAAGACGAGTAACACATTATGATTATTGGTCAAATAAACTTAAAAAACCTATTTTGTTTGATTCTAAAGCAGATGTACTTATATATGGGATGGGAGAAATAGCTCTTGAAGAGCTTACAAAAGCTATTGATAACAAAGAAGATTTTCGTGATATTCGTGGTGTTTGTTATATATCTAAAGAGCCTGAGTATGAGTACCATCAACTGCCATCACATCAAGAGTGCTTAGATGATAAAGAAAAATATATAGACCTCTTTGACCTTTTTTATGATAACAATGACCCCATCGCAGCTAAAGGTTTGTGTCAAGCGGTAGATACAAGATTTTTAATTCAAAATCCTCCCTGTGACCATTTAAATGAAGATGAAATGGATGCAAATTCAGACTTGCCATTTACTAGAGAACTTCACCCATATTATGCAAAAATGGGAAAGGTAAAATGTTTAGAAACGATTAAATTTTCTATTATGACACATCATGGATGTTGGGGTGAATGTAACTTCTGTGCGATAGGAGTTCATCAAGGGAGAACTATACGAACGCGTTCTGAGACAAATATCCTTAAAGAAGCCAAAGATTTCAACAAGTATAAAGATTATAAAGGCATTATCTCTGATGTGGGTGGACCTACGGCAAATATGTATGGTTATGAGTGTAAAAAGAAGTTGAAACTTGGCACATGTGACCATCAAAGATGTGTTGATGCAAATCATCTCTGTAGTACCATGAAAGTTGATCATTCACGAAATATAAACTTACTGAGACAGGTAAGAGCAGTAGAGGGTGTTAGAAAAGCATTTGTAGCTTCTGGTGTACGATATGATCTTATCACAGCAGATAAAAAACATGGGTATGAGTACCTTAAAGAGATGGTAAAACATCATATATCTGGACAGATGAAAGTAGCCCCTGAACATACTCAACAGCATGTTCTTGAGTTAATGGGAAAACCAGGGAAGCAGACATTGATTGATTTTAAAAAGTTGTATGATAAGCTCAATGCAGAAGAGGGGAAAAAGCAATTTTTAACTTACTACCTTATCGCAGCTCACCCTGGATGCGAAGAAAAAGATATGCATGAGTTAAAACGCTTTACAACTGATGAACTGCAGATGAACCCTGAACAAGCACAAGTATTTACTCCAACACCTTCTACATATTCGGCAGTAATGTATTATACTGAGATGGATCCAAAAACGCGTAAAAAAATATTTGTAGAAAAAGATACTAAAAGAAAAGAGAAACAGAAGCAAATAGTAGTTGCAAAAGATAATTTTACCAGTGGTTTTGCTTCTTAGTTTTTGCGGATAGATGTGGCTGTTACAAAGATATAATCTTTTCCTGTAATGGTTACACGAAATTTCTTTTGTTGTAGATATTTTTTAGCAAAGACTACATCTTTATACAGAAGTCCCATCTCACTAAAGTTGTAATTTTTGACTCTTGCCCCATATATCATCTCCCCATCAACCCAACGACAATTTGGAAAACCGAGTATAATGGCTCCATCTTTTTTAAGTTGGTTTTGGATGAGTGACATAAGAAGTGAATTAAATTCTAAATTTGAACTTTGAAGTGTTCCTATGCTTATGATGAGGTCAAATTTTTCTAGGTTTAGTGATGTCAAATCATTTATATCATGCATATAAAAAGAGATATTTGTATCTTTTTTAAATTTCTCTTTAGCTACGTTTATGGCAGAATAGCAGTAGTCTATGCCAACAAGTTCTAAGTTTTTAAAATCTGTAGCAAACTCTTTGATGACTTCAAATTCATCTCCACTATTTACTCCAAGATTGAGTATGCGTATGCGTTTGTTTATATTTACATTTTTTAAAGCTTGTAAATAGTAACTAAGAAAAGCAGGCTCTTGCATCTTATGTATTTCGCTAAAGATAGATTTTAAACCATATTTTTCTTCTTTATCTGTAATAGATTTATGAAAACTATTATCTTCGTTTAGTTTTTCATATCTGATTATAATTGTGTGAGATGATTTTACGATAGGTGTAAGCATTTTACAATGAAGTATCCCAGCTAAATCAATCCAAGCTTTATAACCTCTATAGATATATTTAATGTTATCGAGTGTAATATAATTTCCTGCATAAATTGAACTGCAAGAATCAGGATTTAAAACCTCAAATTCTACAATATATTTTGCACTTAGATTTGTAAGATGATTTTGTAAAATAGTAATAATTTCTAAGGTTGGAGTTTTTGTAAAGTTTAGCATTTAAAGGTAGATAAATTTAAATTATTTTATGTAAATGATGATTCAAATGTTTGAAAATTGCTACAACATATCCACTGTATGACTCAAATGAGTATAATTTTTGTAATCTTTTATATGAATATGCACTTAGTAGTTTAGGTATTTGAGCTGAAGGAGGGTAGAGTTTTCCCATTTTTGTACCTTTAAGTTCAAATGCTTTAAGGAGCATATTGTAGTGTTGTTTGGTTTTTATGTTTTGCGTAGTTAATGGTGTCTCAAGAGAAAAAAACATTTTTGCCATATAGAGATAATCATCCAATATCTCTTTACAATTCGTCGCAATAACTAACTGGTCTAAAAGTTTCCAATCTATATGATGAGAATATTTATGTACAAGAACAGTA
>JASFZD010000044.1:0-4209 GCA_045046645.1 Sulfurimonas sp.
ATCAAAATCCAAAGTAATATATTTAGCTTGAACCATTTCTGCTATCAAGAGATCTATAACACTTTTTTCAGAGCCACTTTGATAAATATCTTTCATTTTAATAACTCGGTGCTCAAAAAGAGCAGCCATAAGCTCTTGAGCATAAAGATTAATCATTTCGTATATTTACTTACATAAAATGGAGATTTTTCTCTCTCAATATCACATACAACTCCTACTTCATACCGTTGCAGATATGCATCAAACTTCTGCATTAATACATCTTTTGCAATATCTCTAATATCTCCTACATGAGAACGACCTACCATTTTTGCTTTTTGTAACACTTCTTCATAACATTCATCTGCATATTTCACAAAAAATTTATTAAAATATTCTGTAAAAATATCTAATGTAATCTTATCTGACTCTTTAAGAGATCCTCTTGCACATAAAGCCACTCTTGTTTTATTCTTACTATGCAAAAAAGCAATATCTGCATTACTAAGACCAAATTCTTCTAATAATCTCATATAAAAACCTCTTTATAGTTTTTTAATTTTCAAAAAGCTCTCTTTTCCAATAAATATGTTCAGGCTCTTGCTTGATATGTGTAAATACTCTTTGTTTTTTAAGTCGAGATAACTCTTCTGCTGTCGGGATCTCTTTATTATAATACTCATTCCGAATTATTTGAGTTTCAATAACACCCTCTTGAGTTCTCACATAAACCTCTCTTTTTGGCTCAAGAGCTTTTTCAATTAAATTCACCCTCTTCTGAACTTCTTTCTTTATCTCTCTGTTTGATGCATTAGAATCTATTCCACCAGTAAAATCCCAAAACCATTTAACAGGAGCACCTGTAGGGTTATTTGGATATGTTATGTAGCCATACATCGCATATTGTTTGCAACTTAGATCATAAAAACAAATTATTTTCTCTCCTGGCAATACAAAATACCCTTTCTTTTTAAGTTGTTTTTCTGCTCTCTCTATTCTTTTTTGTTGAAGCTCTGTCTCATATTTTTTCTGTTTTTCTTGCTCTTTATAATCATCATACATGCTCATAAAAATTGCCAAAATAATTACTATTGATATTAAAACATAGTACTTTTTTACACCAGAAAATAATTCTGGTATCCAAATATGTATATTAAATAAAAGATATACAGCTGGCACAATAACCATAATTAAAAAAACAAATTCATCACCAAAATCTACAAACCAAAAACTATATGAAAGTTGTTTTATTAAATATAAAACTATTGCAGCGAATATCTCATAAAATATTATTTTTCTAATCATGATATACAATCAACCTTTTATTGCCTCTAAATCATCATCTAAATCTGAAAAAGAGTTATCTGTGTTAAATTGCGAATAATGAAGAGAAGAAAAAACATTCTCAAAATCTTTCATGGTTGTAAGTTCTGGTCTGTCAATATATAAAATTACACCTCCATTATTAAGACAATCAATGCTTATGTTTTTACTAATCATTATTTCTTCCTCATATTTCTTAGCCTTAACAGCTTCCTGAATAGATATTTGTAATGCACCAATAACGGCATCAATTTGTAAATTTTTTATACCTGTTTTATGATACTCACTCAATAAATATTCTTTTATCTCATCCATATTAATTACAACTTTATTTTGATTCATTGTTCTTTCCTTTTATTTTTGAGGCTTAGACGGCAAATCACTCCTATCAACTTTGACAAGATACATATACATATCTAAACCATCTCTGTTGGTATGCAATTTTTCCAAGCACTCTATAGACTCATCTTCATCTAAATTTGAATTTTGTGTTATATAAACATCTCTATTTGCATCAAACATATACTGCTTCAAAAGTGCATTTTCCATATCCTCTTTATCTTCATAAAGTGAATCAAGTTGATTCTCAAAATACTCAAGTGTGATTGTTTGCATTGTTAGTCCTTTGTGTTAATTTTGCTCAAAACTTTTCAATAGTTCCAAGTTTGTATAGTCAATTTTTTCATTGACAAAGTAAGTGATTGCTTGAAGTTCTATGCCAAGTGATTTAACAGCTATTTGGTGTCGAGTGTAAAGGTCTGGATACCCTTCTAATATATCAAGCATCGCCAATATTTGTACATCTATCTTATAAACCTCTCCCTCTATATAGTGCCCATCTCCCTTAACATCAATTAGATAAGGAAAATACTCTTCAACATTTACCATAGGGTATTTATGTTTTGTAGTGGCATCACATACAAACTCTGTATCTTCTAAAAGATGATGATTGTGAAATCCATTTTTAAGTGTCCCATACACAAAAAGATACATCAGTAATCATCTTCCTCATCTTCTAAACCACCCAGTTCATAAGCATAGCTTTGATAATCATCATAAAGAAAGATATATTCAAAGTTACCGAGATGGTTTTTTTGATACTCTACTATAGGAGCATTCAGTTCTACCCCATCATCTTGATTATCGTATTCTTCTGCATCAACAATAATTGCATAGTATTCATTCACTTGTAAATCTATCTCATCAGCACTCAAATGAGATGAAAATACTTCATACTTTCCATCTATATCTCTTGCATAAGCACGCTGCACATTAAGCATTTTTATTCCTAATATTTTATTTTACATCAAAACTATTGTAACTTATAAATTAAATTATAGTCAAAAATATTGCAATTTGCAAAATATTACTAGATATGGTTAGTATAAGATTCCAATCAAATATATTTATAGAAAGTTTAATTATCAACATGTACAGAGAACACTAGACACCGACAAGATAAAAATCAAGTCGGTGTGGAAAATATATGAAAAACGAGGAGAAAAAACAGCTTAGAAGCGGAACTTAATGTTACCACCGATATTTGTAAATTTCGTGTTTCCAAGACTTGAATCATCACCAGCAGTTAAATCGTAATCTGTAGTTGTATATTCAACACCAACACTTAAATGCTTCCAAATTGTATAATCAACACCTGCACCGTAACGCATACCATAACCTGTAACAGTATCAGTAGAACCATCAGAGAAAGTATAATCCATAGAAGTACCATAGTAGCCGATAATACCGAACACATCTAAATCATCAATAAAAGTCCATCCAAGATGAAGCTGACCGCCATAAGTTGACATATCGTTTGTAGTACCACTTGCAAACTCGAAGCTTTGATAGCCATAATCTACCTCACCACCGAACAAAAAGTTTCCTGTTGATTCAAAATGACCGTTGCCACCGAAACCTACTTCATAACCTGTTGTACTTGGTTTAGAACTCGTATCTGCTTCTGTGCTATATGCACCACCTTTGATATACGCACTGTTTGCCATAACTCCACTTGCTAATGCCATTACTACTAATGTAGTACTTACAATTTTTTTCATTCATTATTCCCTTTTATTGAAATCATCTATCTACAGTTCAGTGATTTTTTACTAACTATAGTTAGTTGATGAAAGATTCTAATAAAAATATACTTATAGTAAGTTTAACTATAGGTATGCAATGAAAGAGAATACATCCATCACTGATGAAAAAGTGCTTCAAATTTATAAGATAATTGGTGATAATGTTAAGCGAATAAGAAAAGAGAAAAATGTATCTCAAATGCAATTGGCACTTGCCATAGGGCATAAGGCTGTTGGCACTATATCTATGGCGGAACTCTGTATCAATAATAAACACTTCAATATTGAACATCTAGTCAAAATCGCTGATGTCTTAGAGGTGGAATTAGCAGATTTTTTTTATGGCATAAACCTCAAATAATCAAATATAAAAATATAGCTAGGTTAATCAAAGTCCCACATTGTTTACAACAACACTATTTTTGGTATAATATGCACAAATATATGGAGTATATATAATGAGTAAAAATCCTGTAAACAAAAAAATGATCTCTAGAATTGTGACAATCTCTCAAGCAATAGAGGGTTACTCAACTCCAAACAATTCAGTAATTAAAAAAGCTCAATATCTTAGAGAAAAGTATGGCATCAAAGTATCAGTATAAAAGAACATTTGAATCACTCTATGAATGGGCTGGGCTATATAGAGATTTTAATATGGCAAAAGGTGAATCTAGATTTTGTCAAGGAAAGTTTGTTAAAAGTTCCTCTCAAAAAATATTTAAAGAACTTAAATCCGATAACTATCTTAAAAATTATGAGTCTCGTCCAAAATCAGAATTTGCTAAAAAGCTAGCTTATTATAAATGTGAACTTAATGCTC
>JASFZD010000045.1:0-5106 GCA_045046645.1 Sulfurimonas sp.
CGTCAAGAGTGTCCTGATGTGAATATTAGCACGGATATTATCGTTGCGTTTCCAGGTGAGAGTGATGAAGATTTTCAAGAGACGATGGATGTAGTTCGTAGTGTTAGATTTAATCAACTTTTTTCCTTTAAGTACTCTCCTCGTCCCCAAACCGAGGCAGAGCATTTTAAAAATGTTGTTGATGGTGAAGTAGCATCAGATAGATTAAGTAGACTACAAACTCTTAATAATGAAATTATTGATGAGATACATGGAAGCCTTTTGGGAAATGTTTACAGAGTCTACTTTGAAGCACTTACAAAAGATAATCATGTTTCAGGTCGAAGTGATAATAACATTGTTATTAAGGTTAAAGGTTCAGAAGAACTTTTAGGTGAGTTTAGAGATGTGAAAATCACAGCGATAGGAAGAACTATTTTAACAGGTGAGATTCTTGTTTAAGAGAACGCTGCGTTTTCTTGCTCTCATACTGTTGCCTTTTATAGCTTCTTTAATGATTAGGCTTTTATACAGAACTAACAAGATAAATTATCATTCTCCAGAAACTATAAGCGAAGAGCCAATCATCTTTGCTTGTTGGCACGGTGAACTTTTGATGCTCCCTTATTTATACTCTCATTACAGAAAAAACCCTCATGCAAAAGTACTTATCTCAAATCACTTTGATGGTGAACTTATATCTAAAACGATAAAAAACTTTGGTCTTGGTACCTTGGCTGGTTCAACAACTAGAAACGCAGCGAGAGTTTTGATTCAAGCTATTAAAACCATCAAAGATGGCTATGACATAGGGATTACACCAGATGGACCAAAAGGTCCTCGCCATGAAGTGGCTGATGGCATTATTATTATGGCACAAAAAACGAAAGCGAAGATAGTTTTAGTTGAGATAAAACCTACAAAGTTTTGGCAGCTAAATTCATGGGATAAATTTGTTATTCCTAAACCTTTTGGTATAATAAACTATTATGCTACTAACGAGATAGATGTAAGTGCTATGGACTTAGAAGAGGCGAAAAGTTTAATCAAAGAGGGGTTACTTCAACATGCAAAATAAGTTTATAATTCTTATCTTTTCTTTGGGTACTTTGGGATTAATGTTAGTCTATTTTTTAGTAAACCCATCTTATCAAAAGTCAATTGAAGCAAAATACTATTATGAAACTGGCGCATATAAGGAAGCTTATACTCTTGCAAATGAAGCTTTTGCTATCGATGTTTATAATAGAATGGCATCAACTATCATGGCACAGTCAAAAACCTCTTTAAGGTATGTTGCCTATATCAATGATGCAAAAAAATATATGAAAGAGATTGATGATATAGCTAAACATGATATCCTATCAAATGCAGATAAAGCGAAGATGAGAATAATGAGCCAGATTATGATTGACTCTTATGTTAAGCTAGCACCAAGTGTGATAACAGACAATGCTCTAGTAGAAGAATCTGCATCTTATTATAAGAACTTTGAGAAATTACTTGAAAAAGTCAATAGATAAAAAAAGGGTTCTTTTTTTAGAATATTTAGAAAAACTTCGTGGATATTCTGACCTTACTATTAAAAGTTATGATGAGTCTATCAAAGAATCGCTTCGCTTTGTTGAAATAGTAAATGAGAATACACATATAAGTATAGACCTTATGCCTTATCGTATAGAAATAGCTCATCTTAATGCTAAAACTATCAGTAAAAAACTTAGTGCTATCAGAAGTTTCGTTAGTTTTTTAAATGAGAAAGGTACTAAAGTAATTTTAAAAGCAGATGATAGTGTCAAAGTTGCAAAAACACTTCCAAAGCCTATATCTCATGAGCATATCTTAGAAGCACTCTCTCTTGCAAATTTAGAAGAAAGACTCATAATCACTATGCTTTACACTTTAGGATTGCGTATTTCTGAACTAGGATCTTTAAAGCTTGAAGATATATCAAAAGAGTGGGTGAGAGTTTTAGGAAAAGGCTCTAAGCAAAGAGATATACCTCTAATCGCATCAACAAAAAAGGTTTTGGATGAGTTTTGTAGTAGTTTTAAGACAAATAAGTTTCTTTTTGAGAAAAATGGCGAGAAATTAAGCGAAAATAGTTTAAGATATATCATTACTAAAGTCTTTAAAAGAGTCGGGATGAAAGTATCGCCACATCAACTCAGACATTCGTACGCAACAGCACTTCTTAATGGTGGTGCTCCGATTGTAGATGTGAGTGAGTTGTTGGGTCATTCATCTATGTCTACAACACAAATATATACAAAATTAGGTAGTGCTTTGAAACAACAAAATTATAACAAAGCACACCCTCTTTGCAAAGTTGGTGAGCAGTGAAGTTTATAGAATCTTTATATATTAAAGTATTTGTTAATATTGTTGTTGCAAAAGAGAGCACACAAGTGTATATAAATTTATACTCAAAAGATAAGTTGACTGACAGTTTTGAAGAGACTTTTGATAGTACTTCTTTAAACGAAAAGATGATTACATTTATCAAATCATACACCAAAGAAACACCATTTTTTTATATTGCTATTTTAGACTACTCGTCTGAGCAAGGTGCTGTTCCAACTTGTTCTAGAAATCTTTTGTCGGCTTATCATGATATGAGTGATTGTGAGTATAAATGTCAAGATAAACAGTGGACACACTACACATCAAAAACAGATCTTTATAAGATTGAGAGACATTACAAAACAATAGGAGTAGACTTTATTTTTTCTCCTTTTACTATTTTATCTCAGTTTTTCAAAGATAAAATAGATGGGCATGTTTCAGTCTATCTCTTAATTCAAGATGAGTTTATCTCTTTGAGTATTTTTCAAAACTCAAAACTATTGTACGCAGAGTATTTAGATATGAAATATACGCAAGAGAGTGAAGAGTTAGAAACAGTTGATATAAGTGAAGATTTAGATATAGAAGAAGATGAGGGAGTTGATTTAGAGAATGTTACTGCAATTGAAGAGATGGACTCTTTAGATGATTTTGGAGATATAGAAGATCTTGATAGTTTAGATGATATCGAAGAGTTTGATGAAGCTGAGGATGTAGAAGAAGAGTTTTATCAAGAGCAAGAAGAGGAGTTAGAAGAAGATAGTGAAGAGACTTTTAATGAGGATTATCAAAGATTTGCTCATGTCCAAAAGTCGATTCAGAACTTTTATGAAGATTCTAAGTACGAGAGTCAGTTTTTAGAAAATATTTACATTGCAGATGCTGTTGGTGTAACAAGTGAACTTAAGAGATACTTTGAAGAAGAATTATTTATGAGTGTATATATTAGGCAAATCATGCTTAGTGCTGAGCTTGGGGAACTTACAGTTGCAGAGGTTATAGGATGAAGTACAGTTATATAAAACCTAGAACTAAAACAGCTTTTACTTCAGAAGTAAAATTGATACTAACATTTTTTAGTATCACAATTTTTATGCTACTAAGCACCTATGCTTTTTTACTTTTTAAAGACTTTACATTTGGCAAAGATTTAAAACATACACAAGACCTTCAAGCACAACTTCGTATTGAGCTCTCTAAAATGAAAAATGATATTGTATTTATTGAAAAAGAAAATGTTCTTGCACAGAGTGTTCAGACAAAAAATCTTGTTTTAAAAGATTCGATTACAAACTTGTTTGATTTAGTTCCAGAGCGTATAACCCTCTCTCGAGCAAAATTACAAGAGAATGCACTTATACTTTATGGGATTACTCCAAATAAAGATGTGTATAACTTTATGCTCCAAGCACCACTTCGTTCTATCTTTCATAGAACATACAGTAGTTTTTTTCCTGCTGGAAATGGTTGGCTTAGTTTTGTTTCGACGAACTACACTGATGAAGGTTTACCCATGTTAGAAGGAGAATCAGAGAATGAAGATTAATATTTCAAGACAAAATATATACCTTATCGCTATCTCTGTATTTCTCTTTATCTTTGTACTGATTTTTGCATTTTTAGTGCTAATACCAAATGGTAAAGAGTACAGAAAAAATCGTGTCCAACTAAAAGTACACTCCAAAGAGCTTCGAAAATATCAAAACTTTTATGATGAAACCCAGCTGAAACTAAAAGAGTTGCAAAAAAAACATCGTCATGTTATTGTAGCTTTTGACAGTAAGTTTAATCCCCAGAGATTTCAAAAACAGTATAAAAGTTACTTCTCTTCACTAAAGTTGTCTGAGGTGAAAAAGAGTGTGAGAAAAGAGGAGTTTACAACCTACGAAGTAAACACAACTTCTCAAATCAGTTCTCCAAAAAGTTTTTATAACTTTTTAGATGCAGTAAATAAAAGTGACTGGATAATCGGTGTGAATTTTCCCATAGAGTTCAAGCGAGATGGAGAGTTGATAAAATCAACTTTTACAATGGAGGTCCTTTCTAATAGTAAAGATGAAAATAAAACTAAGATAATAGAGTTGTAATCAACATTTGAACCTTCGCATTTTTGTAGATAAAAGGGCGAAGTTTTGGCTCTACTTTTAAAATTCTCATCTTTTCTTTAAACTCTTTTGACATATCTGAAGCTTTTAAAAAGGGCATTATAAATACAAATCCATGCTCTTGATTTATAACTATCTTTCTTGAAATAACAACTGTTTTTTCTTTTTTTAAAAGTTCTCTCTCATTAGCACTCATTAAAAAACCTTTTGTTTTAAGAAATGCGTCAATGTTGACAATATCGCTACGCCAAGATGATGCTGTAAAATATGCAAAATCATCTATCTCTTTTATAGCTACTTCTTGGTGTAAAATCTGACTGTCTTCATCTATATACTCAAAGCTTTTTTTGATGCCTTGTGCGTATTTGGCTAAAAGAGGTTTGGTATGATGTGTTCTAAAATAGTTGCGTTTATATTTTTCATTAGTGTTACTTTCATCTTCAAAGTAGAGTATATCTTCCTCTTTTAAATACTCTAATAGCTCACTTTTTTCTAAGTGTAGAAGTGGACGCAGAAGTGTATAGTTACTGCGTTTATCACTCTCTTTCATGCCTGAGAGTTCAACACATCCAGCACCCCTGCAAAACTGCATCAACATCCATTCAAATCTATCTCCAAGATGATGTGCCGTTAGTAGATTATCATAACTGTTTTGAGAGATGAGTCTTTCAAAAAA
>JASFZD010000046.1:0-29286 GCA_045046645.1 Sulfurimonas sp.
TAAGCGTAGGGATTTTTAACACCAAAACCTAAAATATTTTCGATAAAAAGAAGATTAGAGATAGTCTCTTTTTTTAGCATTTTATGTTTCCCAGCAGAATCAAGTGTTTCATTGGCACCGCTTATCATCTCATCAATAAGAGCAAGTGCTACAGATACATTTAAATCATCACTTAAAGCTTGAAGTAATCCATCTTTAAACGCAGTTGATTCAAAGTTTTGGGCTAGTCCAAAAAGACGCTTTTTAAGTCTGTAAATTTTATCTAATCGTTTTTTAGAATTTTCTAAATCTTGTGTATTGAAGTTGAAGTCACTTCTGTAATGTGTACTTAAAAGATAAAAACGCAACACCTCTCCATCGTATTCACGAAGTGCATCTTTTAAGAAAAAACTATTACCCAATGACTTAGACATTTTTTCACCATCGATGTTTACAAAACCATTATGCATCCAGTAGTTTGCTAGCTGATGATTAGAAGAACATCGTGTTTGTGCCGCTTCATTTTCATGGTGAGGAAAGAGTAAATCAGCACCACCACCATGGATATCAACAGCAAACGCAGCACCATCTTTTGCTAAGTGTTTCTCTATCATTGCAGAACACTCCAAATGCCAACCAGGGCGACCAGCACCAAAAGGACTTTCATAAGTGATTGTGTCATCTTTTACTGATTTCCATAGTGCAAAATCAGCTGTGTTGCGTTTTTGTGATGAACTCTGGACTCTCTCTTGTTTATCATCTTCATCTTGCAGACGATGAGAAAGGCTCAGATACTCACTATCGCTAGAAGTATCAAAATAAACATCTCCTTCATCAGTAGCATAGGCATGATTTGAGTCCATGAGTTGTTGTATCATTTCATACATTGCGTTTAGTGACTCTGTGGCTTTTGGTTCAATATCTGGTCGAGTTACTCCTATGGCCTCCATCTCTTTATGAAAAGCTTCTGTATAAAAGTCTGTTATTTCTTTTATCTCTTTACCCTGAGCAACTGCTTTTTTGATGATTTTATCATCTATATCGGTGATGTTTCTCGCATAGGTTACATCATAATCATTGGCTTTTAAAACGCGTGTGAGAAGGTCAAAAACTAAGGCAGATTTTGCATGTCCTAAGTGGGCATCATCATAAACCGTAGGTCCACAAACATAAAGAGAAACCTTTCCCTCTTCTAGTGGTTTAAATTTTCGTTTTATTTTTTTTGCTGAATCATATATTAGCATTTATATTTTCTCTTATCTTTTTGATTAAATTTATATTGTTTGTCCAAGTTTCATTGGGTTTAAAATCATCTTGTGTACCTAGTATCATTGCTACTACCATTCCACGAGCTGAACTATCCCCACCAGCTTTGGCATTTTTTTGCATAAGTGTTGTAAAATCATCTTCCAAAGATAAAAGATGTATCACCCCAGCAAAACCACCATCAATTCCACATGCTGGACCAAAATCTCTTATCACAGAAAAAGTATCTTTATCGGCAGAACGCACTCCTTCATCTATCCATGTAAGAAGTGTAGGGTAAGAGCTTTTTAGCTTTTGCAAAGTTCCTGTGATATTCTGATTTTCTCTACTTTCCCAAAGAAGTTGCGCAAAAAACTTACTAGCAGTTTTTGCAAGACCTGAGTTGTGAGTTATCTCAACCAAACTATTTACAGAAGATAGAAAATCTTCTTTACTCTTAGCTCTTATAAGTAAAGGAGCAAAACGACCGCAAATACTTAATTCACTGCTTGGGGAACCTATGATTTTTAAAGCGCCACGAGTAGCAGCATCAATATAACCTTTATACGAGGACATTTTATCATGCCAAAAAGTGTAATAATCTTCTTGAACGAAGGTTTTGTTTTTTGTCATATACTCTAATAAAAAAAATGTTTGATCTCCATAATGTGTAAAATCACCTCTCTTTTTATCTCTATGCCACATTGCCTGAGGAGCATTAAGTTGTTCCCAATTTATCGGTAAATTTTTAAGTTGTGTTTCGTCATAAACCCAATGAGAGCCTAAAAGATAAGCATCCGCAGTAAATGAAGCTAAGATAGAATTTTCTGTTTGTTTGTCCATAAGTGACCTTTAAACTGTAAATTGATGTAAGTATTTATGTGCATATATTACAATGATTGTAAAAATAGTAGCACTGAGTATTAAATAAATGGTATATTTTGAGCGAAGTATATCAAAAAAGTTTTTGAGACCGAAAACTCGCACTGTAAATATAAAACTAATATACCCACCCAGTGTACTTGCAAGGGCAAGACCAGCAACGCCAAGGGGTGATATAAAGAGAAGAGCTAACACGATATAAGAGACCAAAGAGATAGTGGCTATCTTAGCCGCTTTCATCTGCATCTCTTGTGCATACAACCATAAGACAAAGAGTTTTTGCAAGCCAAAAGGTAAAAGACCAATCATATACATCACTAAAACGGCTGTAGTGTTTTGTGTGTCTTGTGTATCAAAAGCACCTCGTTCAAACAGAAGCCAAGTAATCTCATGAGAGAGGATGATACCCACTATGGTGCTAGCAGTAAGTAAAAAAGCTAAAAACCAAAAAGCTTTGGCTAAGTAGGCTTTTGCTTTTGCTTCATCATTGTTTTTTAGGTATCTCGCTATCCTTGGGAAAAGTGCCACAGTCGTTGCGATGGCAAAAAGGGCTAAGGGAAGTTGAAAGATACGATTTGCATAGTAGAGATAAGAGATAGAACCTGTAACTAAAAATGATGCTAAAAAAGTATCTAAAAAGGCAGAAACTTGTGCTGTTGAGTTTCCCCACATGGCAGGAAAGAAGTTTTTTCGAAATTTAACTGTATCTTCTTTTATGATAAAAGATTTTACCTTGAGGTACTTAAAACCACCAAGAAGCATCTTTAAAAGTCCTAACTTATAGATGGCAATGACATGAACGGCTAATTGCATAGTTCCACCTATAACAACGCCAAAACTAAGATAATAAATAATTTCACTTTGTGACTTGTCCCCAGAAAAATAGAGTGCTAAGATAAGAGATATATTTAAAAGTGCGGTTGAAAACGCAGTAGTTGCAAAGTGATGTCTATATTGTAGCATTCCGCTTAAAAAAGTTACCGAAAATATAAGAGGAAGATACCAGAAGTTTATCGCAACGAAAGGAGAGGCTATTGTTATGGTTTCTTGTGAAAATCCTACTGCTATGGCTTTTGTAAACAGAGAAGGTAATAGGTTTACAAAGAGTGTTATGATTAGAATGATAGATAGAAATGTTAAAAAGATGTTGACAGAAAAAACGGCTTTATGTCTTGTTCGTGCAAAGGCAGGGATAAAAACTTGTGTAAACGCACCCTCTGCGAAGATACGACGAAAAAGATTTGGTAGTTTAAAGGCAATAAAAAAGATATCACTATATACATTTGCACCAAGTGCTGAAGCCGTAAGTAAGTCTCTGATAAATCCTAAAATTCTTGAGATTAAAATCCCAAAACTATTGGTAAAAATTGCTTTAATCATGGGCTTTTTTAGCTTCTTTTTTGTAACTTCGCATATATTTACATCATTTTAACAAATATTTAGTTAAAATCTAGAACAAATTCAAAATCTACTATTTAGTGAGTGATAAATGGCCTTATTTGGAAGTACAAAAAAAGATACAACTTCTCTATCTACTAAAGTTCGTCCAACTGTTGTTAGAACGCAAAATGTTGCTAAAGAACTGCAGGCAATGGCTAAGTCTTATAAGATAAAAGTGGATACTTTAGATTTTAATGTTTTTGAGATTCAAACTTACACAAGAATGAGTGAGGGAGAAAAAGGTACAAGTGGAGAGTGGGAAGAGATTTCTCATGATGATTTGTACGAACTTGACGAAGAACTTGCACTACTTAATCCAAATTTTCAGATAAAACAGATGTATGAAGTTGAAATCTTTTTAAAAAGTGATGCTCAAAACAGATATAAAGATTTTAAACTAGCTGTTGGTGCAAACGCAACGAAATGTAAAGTATACTTGAGTATATTGGCAGGCTCAAAGATTAAGTATACAAATGGTCTTGAAGAACAGCTTCAAGATATGATAAAAAAACGCAAGATAAGAGCTGGGATTTTAGTGAATATCTTTGATGAGATGCTAGAAAATGTTATATCAAAAGTTACATCACATATCAGAGTAGAAGAGAAAGCAGAATATAATAAAAATGAGACTCTCTTAATAGCACAAGGGTATGAGCCAACAATAACAATCAATGATGCACTAATTTTGCACTATGACAAGAAAGAAGAAGCAGATGAAAAGACTAAAATTGATTATGCTTCAAGAGGATTTATTCAGAGTGTTCAAGAAGGTGAGCTCCTAATAGAGTACATAAAAGCCAAAGAGGGAAAACCAGGAAGAAACTGTCGTGGTGAGTATATGAGTCCTGCCCAAGCAGTTATTGCAAATGAACCAACTTTTAACATTAACGATACAATTAAAATAGTTGAAACAGATGATTCTACCCAATATATAGCGAATGAAAATGGTTATATCGCTTTAGAAGAGAACACTTATCTTATCAAAACAGATGTTGATGTTGGTGAAATCAGTTTTAAAACAACAGGTTCTATATCAACTGGATTGGATTCTGATGTAACTATCAGTGTTAGAGAAACCGATGCTGTTAAAGATGCTATCGGCACTGGTATGAATGTTGAGGTTACAGAGATTGACATTGATGGTAATGTTGGATCAAATGCTACAGTAAAGGCATTAAAAGCGACAATAGGTGGACAAACACATAAAACAGCAAGTATTACAGCAGATAAACTTGATATAAATGTGCACAAGGGAATTGCTCATGGGAAAAATGTGCATATTACTAGACTTGAACATGGTGAAGTGAATGGAGATACAGTTGACATTGTTCAGGCTTTAGGTGGAGTGATTAATGCCAAAGAGATAGATATTGATATCTGTGCATCTTATGTAAAAGCAACAGCATCAAGAAGAATAGAGATACACAAGATGCAGGGAAGTGAAAATATTTTTACTATCGATCCTCTTGTGAGAAAAGATTTGGAATCTGGTTTGAATGATAATAAACATGAAATTAAAGAGCTTACAAGCGATATTAAAACAATAGATAAAGATGTGAAAAAATATAAAAGGCTTGTTAAAGAAGGAACAGCTTCATTTTTAGATATTAAAAAAAGATTACTTCATTATAAAAAGAATGGAGTGAAGATGCCAGCATCATTTGTACAAAAGTATAAACAATTTGGGCAGATGCAAGTACATTTAAAAGAGTTGGAAACAAGTTTAAGTATAAAGCAGGAAAAACTTGAACTTTTATCTAGTAAAACAGTCTCATTTCAAGATGATATACTTGATGCTAGAATTATTAATAGAGATAGATGGAGTGGGTTTAATGAGATTAAGTTTAAGTTGATAAAACCTGAGATTGAGCTTGTTTATAAGCCACAAGAGGGTTCTTTAGATAAGATTTTTGGAGTGGTTGAAGTTGAGCAGGGTGAGTTTGAAATTCAAGCGATGAAAGAGTAGTAATGATTGTAGGTTTAAAAGGTAAGATAGTTTATAAAGAGCCAAGTTTTGTGCATCTTGATGTTAATGGTATAGTTTATGAAGTATTTATCTCTTTGCAAACTTTTTCAGCACTCTTTTTAGATGAAGTCTCTCTTTTTGCGACACATATCATACGAGAAGATGCACAACTTCTTTTTGGTTTTTTAGAGATGAGTGAAAAAAAGATGTTTGCTAGACTTATCAAAATAAACGGAGTAGGACCAAAAGTTGCCATGGCAATCTGTTCTACTTATTCCCCATCGCAATTTGCTACTGTTATAAACAACAAAGATATGAATGGTGTTAAAAAAGTTCCAGGCATTGGTCCTAAAAGTGCAGGGCGTATTTTGGTTGAGCTTGTTGGTTTTGATGAAGAGTTATTAGCTAAGGATAGTGAAACATCATCATCCTCTTCTTTAGCATTTTCTCAAGCTAGTGAAGCCCTTGAATCTTTAGGATTTAAAAAAGACAAGATAGCTAAAGTACTCAGTGCTTGTAGTGCTAAAGACACTTCTTTACTTGTTAAAGAAGCTTTAAAACTACTTTAGAAGTGGGATATTAAAGAAAACTTTTTGTCCCTCTAACATCATACATATCTTTATACCTAAAGGTTATGAGATTTTGCATAATGGCAAAAAGAACCATAAAGTTTAAAAAACTACTTCCTCCATAACTAAACATAGGTAGTGGAACACCAACAACGGGTGCATACCCGATAGTCATAGAGATATTAACCCCCATATAGATAAAAATCATAAATGAAATAGAAACAGTGACAACTTTAATAAAATAATCTTTGTTAAAGATACTAAGACTAAACAGATGCAAGATAAGTACAACATAAAGTAGTATAAGTGCTAAAGCTCCTAAAAATCCTGTGCGTTCCACAACAAAAGCAAAGATGAAGTCACTCGTAGCGATTGGTAAAAAACGCATCTGCGTTTGTGTTGCGTCTTCTTTGTCTTTTCCACTCCATCCACCTGAACCAATAGCAATGATAGATTGTTGTACATGGTAAGATGGCTTTTCGCTTAAAAAATCTGTAATTCGTACTCTCTGATAATCATGCAAAATAAATTTATAAGCAATAGGAGAAAAGATAAGAATGCTTGTGATTAAAAATACCCAGATTTTCCAATAAACACCAATGTAAAATAAAACACCGTAACCAATAAGAAGTAGGACTAAAGCAGTCCCTAAATCAGGTTCTTTTGCAATCAACACAAAAGGAAGTAAAATATAAAAACTAAGTCGTAAAAAATCTTTTAATCTATAACCATTTATAGGAGGAGGATTTTTGTTGATGAGATATGCTAGCATTAAGATAAGGGCTGGTTTTACAAACTCCGAGGGTTGAATGGTAGCATTTACGAAAGGGATATCTATCCATCTTTGTGCACCAAGACGAGAATGTCCAAAAAATTCAACGGCTATGAGAAGTCCAATATTTAACCAATAGATAAAAGGTATAAGCCAGCTCATGCGTCTAATAGGTAATAAAAATATGCCAAGATAAGTTAAGATGGCAACACCAACATAAGCTATCTGTTTATCCCCAAGAGCTGGAACAACTTCACTTATGAGCCAATGAGAAGCAATAACTAAAGGAATTATTAACATGATAGAAAAAAAGTCAAATTGTGCTAAAATACTCTTATCAAATCTCCACAAGCAAATAACTCCAAATTTTTTAAGAGAATTGTAACATAAAAGGTAAGTAAATGATAGAAGTAAAAGAGTATGTTTGTGAAAATGTAGAGCGTTTAGATACATTTTTAGCATCAAAGATAGGGCAAACGCGTTCTCAAATAGCACAATTAATCAAACGAGATTGCGTTTGGGTAGATGAAAAAAAAGTATCTCGACCAGGTGTAAAATTAAAAGTAAATCAGGTAATTAAAGTAGAATTTCCAGAGGCAAAAAAAGCAAAAGCATTAGAAGTGAATTTTGATGTTGAGATACTTTATGAAGATGATGATGTTTTAGTCATAAATAAACCAAGTGGTGTAACTGTTCACCCAGCTCCTAGTGTAAAAGAAGCAACTCTTGTAGATTGGTTAAAACATAAAGGCATTAGACTTTCTACGATTAGTGGTGAAGAGCGTCATGGTATTGTGCATCGTTTAGATAAGGGTACAAGTGGAACAATGGTTGTTGCGAAAAATAATGAAGCACATGAATTTTTATCAAGACAACTTCAAGATAAAAGTATGGGACGATATTATATCGCTGTAGTGACACCACCTTTAAAAGATAATATTACAGTTATAGAATCTAACATTGGTAGAAGTTCGAAAAATAGACTAAAAATGGCTTGTGGACTAGAACACGGAAAATATGCTAAAACAATGTTTAAACAACTTGCTTTAAGTTCAGATGAAAAAACACAGTTAATAGCTTGTAAACTTTTTACTGGAAGAACACATCAAATTCGTGTACATTTAGAGAGTCTTAATCGTCATATATTAGGTGATCATATCTATGCATTAAGCCCTAAAGTAGAGAAATCGGAACGAATTTTGCTTCATGCATACATAATATATTTCATCCATCCATCAACTAAAGAAAAACTGTATTTTACAGCAAAATTTGATGATGTTATGAAAGAGAGTATAGATAAAAAATTTAATTTGGAGAATATAAATGACATTATGGAAATCGACACTATTATACACAGCTTCACTACTGATAATTAGTGGTTGTGCCGGGACAAATCCTTCTCCCACAGAAGAGATTGTTGTAGACTCTACTCTTCCTGTTATTACCTTAACGGATAATGGTGTATTTACAGATATGCAAGCTATTGCCTTTGAGTGGAAAAGTGTTAAAGACCCTAGAGTTAAGGGTATTTATATCTATAAAACTACTGCTGATAAAGATGGCGTAAAGGGTGAGCTAGAGTATTATAAAACGATTGAAAGTAGATTTAAAACACACTATACTGATGAAGATATTATGCCTAATACGGATTATAGTTATGCATTTAAAACATTTAGTAAAGATGCTGAGGGTAAATCTAGTGCAATTATTGATGTGAAGTCACTACCTGTTTTAGAATCTGTATCGTGGATTTACAGCCAAACTGGTATGCCAAGAGCTGCTAAGATTATCTGGAGACCTCATGTAAATCAGAGTGTAAAAGCTTATATATTAGAGAGAAAAACACTTGAAGATGAAAAATGGGAAACATTAGATACAGTCAATGGACGCTTAAACGCAGAGTATATTGACAGTGAGCTTAAGGACAACTATGTTTATGAATATCGTGTTAGAGTAAAAACATATGCTGGTATTATCTCTGCTCCTAGTCAAATAGTAAAAGTAATTACCAAAGCTTTACCAACAAGTGTAGCAAACATAAAGACAAGTGTAGATTTACCTAAAGCTATTCATGTTACTTGGGAAGCGACAAAAGTTAAAGACTTTAAGATTTACAATGTTTATAGAGCCGAGAGTATAGATGGAAATTACAAGCTTGTAGCGACACTTTATAATCCTGTTTTTGATGATAATAAAATCGAAGAAGATGGAAAAAGTTATTTTTATCAAATTGCTGTTGTAGATAAAGATGGATTAGAATCCCAACACATAAAGATTTCTATTCAAGGAATGTCACTTCCAAAACCAGCAGCACCAGCTGTTATTAATGCAGATATTGTTGGGCATACGGCGGAAATAGTTTGGAGCAAAATTGATCCAAGAACTGTGAGTTATACAGTTGTTAAAAAATTTAAAAAGGGTTGGTTTGATGAAAGTGTAGAAGAGTTTACAAACATAACAAGAAAAAAGTTTGTTGATTCTAACCTTGAAGATAGTACGTCGTACTCTTATGTTGTGTATGCGGTTGATAAGCATGGACTCAAATCAAATCCAAGTATTGCAATAAAATTTGAAACTAAAGAGTCAGATAAAGCGATAGATGCACCCAAAACAGAGCCTAAAAAAGAGGTGAATGTTTCTGATGCTACTGCAATAAGCGAAGATACAGAGATTATCTTGCCAGTTTCAGATTTAGAAGTAAACGAGAATTAATGCCCCATTTGCATATAGAAAAATTTAAAAATATAGAGTATCCTCTGAGTATAGATGAAATTACTTTTAATTTTATAGCTACTAATGCAAACCATAGTGAGGAGAAACTTATTTCAGTAAGAGTTGAAGAAGATGATTTCTTTTTACTTGTTAAAGAGGAAGATAATCGTTCTTTACTTAAGTCTGACAAGTTAACAAGACCCGCTTCTATCTATAATGTTCATCGTGCGCTTTTAGCTTATGCAAAAGCAGCAAGACTAAATGTCATCTCTTCAAATGTTCCAGAATATCAAAAAAATGTACATCTACAAGAAGTGAATGCACTTAAAAATATAGAGTACTTTGCCAAAGATTTTCCAAAAGACAAAGAGATAAGAATCGAAGTTGGTTTTGGTTCTGGTCGTCATTTGCTACATCAAGCAGCTCAAAATCCAGAGATTCTTTTTATAGGTATTGAGATTCATCGTCCATCCATAGAACAAGTTCTAAAACAGATAAGTATACAAAACTTAGAGAACCTTCTTGTTCTTGATTATGATGCAAGGCTCTTTATGGAGTTAGTTCCTTCCAATATTGTCGGAAAAATCTATGTTCATTTCCCTGTTCCTTGGGATAAAAAGCCACATAGACGTGTGATATCTACTGCGTTTATAGAAGAGTCTCGTCGCGTTTTAAAAGTGGATGGAAAACTTGAACTTAGAACAGATAGTGAAAATTATTATGCTTACTCGTATGAGACCTTTATAGCGTTTAACAAAACAGTATTACATATTAACAAAAATAGAGAGATAGCCATCAGTTCAAAGTATGAAGATAGATGGAAAAAGATGGAAAAAAATATCTATGATGTAACAATGATTAATGAAGTGTTGTCCGAAGAACTAAGTATTGAGGGAGATTTTATTTTTTCAAAACTTGGTATTTCTTATGAAGATGTTTTAGCCCTGCATTCAAAAACGCAGAAGTTTGAGGGTGGTTTTATGCACTTTGAAAGAGCTTTTAAAACACAAAATGGTCTTATGTTGCGTTTATCAATGGGAAGTTTTGATAGGCCGGAGCATCTTTATATTATAATAAATAAAGATGAGATTAGATATCATCCACTAAATCCACTCAAATCCAAGAGTAATTTGATTGCACATGAATTTTTAAACAAGGTACTTAATGGATAAGGTCATAATCGCAGATAATTTATCGCTTTCTTATTCAAACGAAGAGACAATTATAAATAAAGTTAAATTTTCAATCGACAGTGGAAGTTTTGTCTTTATCACAGGAGCAAGTGGTAGTGGCAAATCAACACTACTAAAATCTTTATATGGTGCACTGAGGCCACAAGAGGGAAGTCTTATAGTTGGTGGCGTTGAACTGAGCAGTATATCTCGCAGTAAATTAAATTTTTTAAGAAAACATATAGGAATTGTTTTTCAAGATTATAAACTTGTTAAAGAATGGAATATAGAAAAAAATATTATGTTGCCACTTATCATTAATGGATATGAAAAAAGTGTAACACAAAGTCAAGTTGATTCTCTTTTAAAGCATGTTCGCCTAAAACACCAAGCTGGTAAATTTCCTCTTGAACTTAGTGGTGGAGAACAACAGCGTGTTGCGATGGCAAGAGCACTTTCTCATAATCCTATTTTAATCTTAGCCGATGAGCCTACTGGTAACCTTGATGATTACTCTGCAGAACTTATCTGGAATCTTTTAGTGGGTGCAAATGAACAGCTCAAAACTACAGTTATAGTAGTTACACACCATATTCCAGAACATATTAAAGTTGAGTATAAGCATTATCATATTGAATTTGGGAGAATAAATGAAGTCTGTTAGAAATCATCTCTCTTTAGTTATTGCACTCCTCAGTATCCTTTTTTCTATTCAGGTATTTACTATAGTTGACAGATCTATAGACTCTTATAAAAAACATCTTGCTAATGATTATTCAGTAGTTGTTGTTTCTCAAAAAAAGTTGGATTCCGAAGCTATTATAGACTCAAATAAGATTATTTCTGATATTTCAAGCTTATCACCAGATGATGTTATAAAAAGACTCAACACTGGCATGAGCTCAAATAATATAAAACTTTTAAAGCTAACATTGCCAAAATTTTATAAGATACGACTTAAGTATTATCCTACTCCAAATGAGGTAGATGCATTAACAAAAAAATTACTTAAAAATAACCTTATTATGAAAGTTGAGAATTTTTCACATAATCATGATTCAACCTATAAGTTACTTTTACTTTTTAAAACAGTCATCAGTGTATTTTCACTTTCAATGCTGATTGTAACAATCTTACTTATATTTAAAGAGCTAAAAATTTGGCAATTTAAGCATAATGAACGAATGAATATTATGGGACTATTTGGTGCACCATCATGGATGAGATCTGCTGTTTTATTTAGACTTGCTATTGTTGATGCCTTGATTGCTAGTGCTTTTAGTTTTCTTCTTTTTACTGTGATTGCATCTGATTCTTGGGTATTAGAACAGTTTGAATATATTGGTGTCACGGTGACTATTTTTGATCCACTATATGATTTTTTAACACTAACAGGCATAGCCATATTGTTATCTATTATGTTAGCTTCATTAATAGTAATAGGTCATAAAGAAGAGGTATGATTCGTTTACTTATTGCACTGAGTCTTTTGTTTATGTTGATGAATGCTAAAGAAGATATCAATAAAAGGATTTCTAAAACTAGCTCAAAACTAAGCTCTTTTAGTAAAAATTATCTCAATATAAATAAAAAAATGGCTAAAACAGCAAAGGCTATTTTAAAACAAAAAAGAGAACTAGATAAACACAACAAGTACCTTAGGAAGCTTAAAGAAGAACTTGTTCAAAAAGAAAACAGCTATAAAGATAATAAAGTACAACTTTTATCTTTAAGAGATTATCAAAGTAAACTAAAGAAAAATCAAAGTAAAATTGAAGAAGATTTGGTTTTTGTTATCGCGCAAAGTGTCTCTTTATCTATTATGCTAGAAGAGAAAAACGCCATTAATTCAGAATCACTTATAGAATTTGAAGTACTTAACAGTATGCTTAAAGCGTCAAAACAAAAAGTAGCCAAACTCAATAAAATGTTTTATTTAAATGCGAATAATATCGATACTCTAAGTTTGCAAGTAAGTGCTTTAGAAGTTGATATCTCGACTATAGATGCTAAAAGAAAAAGATTGTTAAAAACACAAAAAGAGAATAAAATTGCACTTACTAAACTGACTAAAGCTAAGAGTGGCTATAAGAAAAAGCTCAAAGGCCTACTTAATAAGCAAGATGCTTTGAAAAAGACACTTTCAAAGTTAAATATTATAAAAATTGACGAAATTAAAAAAGCAAAAGATGAAAAGAAAAGAAAAGCGGCTTTTAGACAAAAGAAAATTCGCTTGTCTCAAAATCTTCCAAAAGTTAAAAAACATGGAAATAGTTACCAAAGTGTTAAAACTAAAAAGTATAGAGGTGCAAAAACTATAAGTCCAATAGATTCATACACAATTACTAAAAAATATGGAACTTACACTGATCCTATATATGGAATTAAAATATTTAATGAATCAATTTCACTTAAACCGAGAAAAGAAAATGCAAGAGTTAAAACGGTATTTAATGGAAAAGTAATTTATGCAGATAAAACGGCAGTTTTAAATAATATAGTGATTGTTGAACATAAATATGGTTTGCATACAATTTATGCAAACCTTACACAAATATCACCCAATATTAAAAAAGGCCAGAAGATAAAAAAAGGATATACCATAGGAAGAGTGAGTGATGAGTTGATATTTGAGGTTACACAAAAGTCTTATCATATCAATCCTATACGACTTTTTAAATAGTGAGGTTATAAGAAGGTTATTAATATTAAATTAATTTATTATAAGTTATACTATACCATATTGTATGAGTGTTAAAAAATAACAGGATTTGTTTTGGAAGAGATAGACGAAAAATTAGTAGAAAATAAAAATATGCTTTACTATAACCAGATGATTGAGCGAGATAGAAAAGCGCAAAAATCTAAAAGAGGGAAGCGTAAAAAACATTCTAACTCCTTTGGTTCTCAAAAAATCAATTTAAAAGACTATATTTATATTCCAGAAGGCATAGAATATGTCGCTTACTTTTTTTACGTTATATGTGTACCTTATATTACGGGTGCTATCTTTCTATTTTTTACTGTAGCTGGAGGAGATTTTAACAATTTCGAACTCATCAGTCTTGATGCATTTTTTATTGTATGGGCGATTGGTTATGAAATATCTGCGACGCTTACACTTGTTTATATTCTTACTTTATATCTAAGGTACGACCCAGACGAGGAATAAACTGTTTTCTTTTAAATTATAAACTATTTTTAGATATAATTTTAAAAAAAATAATACAGAGAAATATATGAACTTTATTCAAACGCGTGGAAATGACGAAAGTAGACCTGCAACTGTAACATTTTCACAAGCAATTTTATCTCCTATAGCATCTTTTGGTGGGCTTTATGTACCTCAAAATCTTCCTGACTTGGGCAAAGAGTTTTTAAATAAACATCTAAACTCTTCTTATAAAGAACTTGCATCAGATATGCTTTCTCGTTTTGAGATAGATATAGATAAAGAAGTGATAGATGAAGCACTGGCTTTATATGATAAGTTTGATGATTCAAGTAATCCTGTTCCTGTTGTAAAAGTAAAAGAAAATTTTTATGTTAGTGAACTTTATCATGGCCCAACGCGTGCATTTAAAGATATGGCACTACAACCATTTGGAACTGTACTCTCAAGCATTGCACAAAAGAAAAATGAAAATTATCTTATCTTAGCTGCAACAAGTGGTGATACAGGTCCAGCTGCTCTAGAAACTTTTAAAAATCGTGCTAATGTTCAAGTGGCATGTTTGTATCCTGATGGTGGAACAAGTGATGTTCAACGTTTGCAAATGGTTACAGAAGATGCAAAAAATCTAAAAGTAATGGGTATTCATGGTGTTTTTGATGATGCTCAAAATGCTCTTAAACATCTTTTAGCAAGTGAGAGTTTTAACGCAGCACTTAAAGAAAAAAATGTTTCACTTTCAGCCGCAAATTCTGTAAACTTTGGACGAATAATTTTTCAAATAATTTATCATCTTCACAGTTATTTAGAACTTGTTCGTCAAGGGGCAACTACTATGGGTGAAAAAGTTTATCTAAATGTTCCAAGTGGAAACTTTGGAAATGCACTTGGCGGTTACTATGCATGGAAAATGGGACTTCCAGTTGAGAAAATCATTATATCTTCAAATGAGAATAATGTTTTAACAAAATTAATTAAAACCGGTAAGTATGATTTGAGAGATAGTAAAGTTGTTGGAACTACTTCACCAGCAATGGATATACTAAAATCATCAAATGTAGAGAGAATTCTTTTTGATATGTTTGGATACAAGAGAACAAGAGAGTTAATGAATGACTTAGAAGTTAAGAATGCTTATGAGTTAACTGCAGATGAACTTAAACAACTTCAGAAAAGTTTTGATGCTGATTTTTGTAATGGTGACGAGGGTAAAAAGTATATAAAAGATACTTTTAAGAATGATGGCTACTTAATGGATCCTCATACTGCTACATGTATGAAGTCTTATGAGACATGCTCAAAGCCAGAAATAAAGACAATAGCCTACTCAACGGCAGAGTGGACAAAGTTTTCACCAGTGATTGCAAATGCTTTAACTGGTGAAGTAGATACGCATGATATCGAGGCTTTAGAGTCTATATCTCAGGTGGCAAATCTTGCTATACCAGCTATGATTAAAGGGCTCTTTAACAAAGATATATCCCAAAAAACAATCATTGATAAAAAAGATATAGAAAAAGAAATACTAAAATTTTTATAATTTAAAGGAAAAAAATGAATAAATATAGTGCTCTATTTGAAGATGAAGATGATATCTTTTCAGGTTCACCAAAATCAAAATTAATGGATGTTATTTTTAATGCAAATAATGACATAGTCATACAAGAATTAGCAAATTTTATAACAAAATCTGCTACTATGGAGTTGCTTTTAGAAAAGCATGTTGGTGAAGATATTGATGCGGCTGTAAAAAATTATGATGCTCATAATATGGGTGAATCAGATGAGAAAGCTAAAAGTCTTTATATAGAACTTATGGGAAGTATACTTTCTCAAAGTGAATAGAACTTTTTGAAAACTGTTTTACAAGTTTTTTTATTTTTCATACTTTTAAATAATGCTATTTTAGCGAGTGATTTGTTAGTTGTTAAAAAAATTTCATTGAAAAAAGATGAGACAAAGAATATTCTTGTAAAATATGATTTAAAGAAAAAACTTTTTAAGTTTAGGTGGACACTATTTACTAACGGTGGTCTTGTAATTCACCGTTCTTATGATACAATTGTTGCACAAAATATACTCTATTTAAGGCATCAAAATCAAAGTTTTAGAGTAGAACTAAAACCACGAGGTGCGGATGCGTTTAATGTGCCTTATTTACTACTTAAATTTAAGAAGTTTGATTTGACAAAAAAAGAAGCTGAATTTGAACTATTTTTATCTGATGATAAAAGTCAGATACAACTAGAGTACTTAAAAAATAGTTAAAGTGAGAATATGCAAAGAGTAGAAAAAGAGATATCGAGATTAATCCATGAATGTGACTACGATGAAGTTACTCGTCTTTTTGGTATGTTAAGTGGTGGTAAAAGATTACGAGCAAAATTAATTTTAAAGATAGCACCTTTACATGACAAAGCGCCACTTTTGGCGGCAATCGTAGAACTTATTCATGGGGCATCACTTCTTCATGATGATGTCATAGATGAAGCGATGACAAGAAGAGGCATCAAATCAGTAAACGCAAGTGATGGTAGTAAAACGGCTGTTATGTTAGGAGATATTCTTTACTCAAAGGCTTTTACAGAGTTAGTTGCGTTTGATAAAAATATTGCACAGACTATTGCATCTTCTGTTACTGCTCTTAGTAAGGGTGAAATGATGGATGTTAAGATGGCTGAAGCATTTAACACGGACGAGAGCAAGTACTTAGATATGCTTTATCTTAAAACAGCAACACTCATAGAAGCTGCTGCTAAAGCTGCTGCACTTTTAGTTGGAAAAGATGCACAACAATATGCTCTTTATGGAAGAAATCTTGGTCTCTCTTTTCAGATTATTGATGATATTTTAGACATAACAGCAGATGCCTCAACCCTCGGTAAACCTGCAATGAATGACTTTATAGAGGGTAAATGTACTCTACCTTATATCTATCTCTATGAAAAATTAAATGAAGAAGAGAAGAAGAGACTTGTTTCTTTTCATGCGAAGTCCATAAAGGAAGATGAAATCTTATGGATTAAGGAAATGATGAGTAAACATGATAGTGTTGAAAAATCATTTAAGCTAGCTCAAAAATTATCAAATGAAGCACAAGGTGTTGTTGGTGATGACATTGAACTAGTTGCCATTTTAGATACTATGATAAAAAGAAGTTATTAATGCACTATTTAAACATAAGTTTTACACACAAAAATTCTACCTTAAATGTAAGAGAAAAACTCTCTTACTCTGATGATAAAGAGAAGCACTCTTGTCTTAAAGCACTTTTAGAAAATGAACATATTACAGGGGCTATACTTATCTCGACATGTAATAGAATAGAGGTATTGGCTAATTGTAATGATGTAAAAAATGCAAGTGATTATATTTTTAATTTATTTAGCAAGCGTTCTGGTTTAAATGCAGAGGTATTAAAAGAGCATGCAGATATCTTTGATGATAGTACAGCAATACATCATCTATTTAGTGTTGCAGCTTCATTAGACTCTATGGTTTTAGGTGAAACGCAGATAGTTGGTCAGCTTAAAGATGCGTTTAGATTTGCTTATGATAATCACTATTGTGGTAAAAAACTTGCTCGTGCTATGAAAAATGCTTTTGTATGTGCTGCGAGAGTAAGAAACACCACTGAAATATCTTCAAAACCTGTCTCAATAGCAAGTGTATCTGTCTCTAAGTTGAAATCATTGGTAAGTGACTTGCATGGGAAAAAAGCACTTGTTATTGGTGTGGGAGAAATGTCAGAAATTACTGCAAAACATTTAGTAACAGCAGGGGCAGATGTTTATATAGCAAATAGAACGCAACATAAAGCAGATGCTTTAGCTAAAGAGTGCTCTACTAAAACACTTCCATTTGCACAACTTCGACATGTGATTAATGAGTTTGAAATTCTTTTTACTGCTACTTCATCTCACGAACCAATTATTACAGACGATATGATAAAGCCATGTAGTTTTGAGAGATATTGGTTTGACTTAGCTCTTCCTCGTGATATTAGTTGTAGCAGTGATGATAAAATCAATCTTTTTGTAATAGATGACTTAAAAACTACAGTTGATGAAAATCTAGAGTTTAGAGAAGAAGCAGCGCGTGCGGCACATGGGATAATTGGTCGTGGTGTTGTTGATTTTTTTGATTGGTTAAGTGCACAAGATATTGAGCCTACAATCAAAGAGATTTATCTAAAAGCAGATGAAGCAGCACAAGAGGAGAGTTCTCGTGCAGTTCATTGTGGATATATTCCAAAAGAGTATGAAGATGAAGCTAAAAAAATGTGTGAACAAGCACTCAAAAGATTTTTGCATGATATCACGAAGAACATAAGAAATGGCTCTGACGATTTTAAATCAGAACTATTGAGTGGAGCTATGAACTCCCAAATCAAAAAAAAGAGAGTAACAACAAATGAGAAGAAGTAGAGCTTTTATACCAACATCAAAAGAAGCACCTTCTGATGCTACCTTAGCGAGTCATATTTATCTTTCTCGTGCTGGATTTATAACTCAAGTGGCGAGTGGACTTTACAACTATTTGCCATTAGCAAAAAGAGTGATTAAAAAGATAGAAAATATTATCAATGAAGAGATGAGTAAGGTGGGAGCACAAGAAGTAGAGCTTCCATTTGTAACACCTGCTGATTTATGGGCTGAATCTGGAAGAATTGAAAAATTTGGAAAAGAACTACTGCGTTTTAAAGATAGAAAAGAAAATCTTTTTGTTCTAGGTCCAACTCACGAAGAGATGATGGTCGATTTGGTTCGTAATCGTGTAACTAGCTATAAAAATCTTCCTCTAAATCTTTACCAGATTAAAACAAAATTTCGTGATGAAGCTAGACCTCGTTTTGGTTTGATGCGTGGGCGTGAGTTTATTATGAAAGATGGTTACTCCTTTCACTCTTCAACAGAGGATTTAGATAGAGAATTTGATGTAATGGAAGCAGCGTATAAAAAGATTTTAAACCGTTTAGGTTTAGAGTTTAGAGTTGTTGAGGCTGATAGTGGTGCTATCGGAGGGAGTGGTTCTAAAGAGCTTATGGTTATAGCAGATAGCGGTGAAGATACAATTGCGATATGTTCAAAATGTGAGTATGGAGCAAATATAGAAGCAGCAACACGCTCATTTCCTACAGATATCCCCCAAGCACCAGAAGCAGAGTTCAACAAGTTTAAAACACCTGATGTGAAAAGTATAGATGAATTGGCAAAATTTTTAAAGATAGATCCATATTACACTATCAAATGTGTAGCTAAACGCGTGATGTATGATAATGAGAGTGAGATTGTTTTTTTCTTCCTCCGTGGGACTGATAATCTTCAAGAGGCAAAGGCTTTAAACGCAACCGAGGGTTTAGAGATAGTAGATGTGAGTGAAGATGAGCTTAAAGAACTTGGTATAGTTCCTGGTTTTATTGGTCCACTTGATCAAGATAAAGCAAAACATGTAATCGATTGCAGTCTTAAAAATGCACAAAATATGGTTTGTGGAGCTAATGAACTTGATTATCATTTTGTTGGTGTTGATTTAAAGATTTTAGAAGATGTTGCTTATTTTGCAGATATTGCAGAAGTAAATGAGGGTGATATCTGTCCAAATTGTGATGGGACTCTCTCTTTTACAAAAGGAATAGAAGTAGGGCATATTTTCAAGCTAGGAACAACATATTCACAAGCTCTAAAAGCAGAATATTTAGATAAAAATGGAAAAGCACAGCCTTTTATTATGGGAACTTATGGTATGGGTGTCTCGCGTTTAGTTGCTTCAGTGATAGAACAACATCATGATGAATATGGCTGCGTTTGGACAAAAGAAACAGCACCATATATGGTAAATATTATGATTTCAAACATCAAAGATGAAGCACAGGTTTCTTTAGGTGAAGAACTTTATGAAAAACTTCAAGAATCAAATGTTGAAGTTATGCTTGATGATAGAAAAGAGCGTTTTGGTTTTAAGATGAAAGATGCTGAACTAATTGGTTTTCCTTATACTGTCATTATTGGTAAAGAGCTGGTGAATGGTTTAGTTCAAGTTTACGATAGAGTCACAAAAGAAAAAACATCAGTAAAAAGTGACGAAATATATAAAAAGATTATGGAACTTATTTAAATGATATATTTTATAGTTTATCTATTTTTAGAGGTACTAATCTCGGTTAATATCTCTTCGACAATAGGAGGGCTTAGTACTTTTGTAGAGATAATGTTTACTGCATTTTTTGGTGTTTCAATTTTAGTAAATTTTAGAAAAACACTTATTGAAAATATGACTGCAGTCTCTTATAGTTGCATAGACTTAGAACAATTTCAAAGATTAAATCTTTTTACACTATTTGGGGCGATATTATTAATTCTTCCTGGGTTTTTAACAGATATTTTAGGTGTTTTAATGCAGTTTAGTGTCTTTTCGAGTATGATTGTTAACCGATATAATGTAAAATCAGGTAATTGTAAGCCCAATTTTGAGCAAAATGATACAAATATAAGAAAAAAGGATTCAGATGTTATTGATGTTGAGATTATTAGCGACAACGCTTCTCTTAAGTAGTTTTGTTTACGCTGATACAGCAAGTGAAAAAGTAGAAGATTTTTTAAGTGATAAGTTTGAAGAAAACCCTAAACTGGACTCTGTAAATGTAGATATAGATGATGTAGTACCTCTTAAGGATTTAAAAGGTTGGAGTGCTTATATCGTGAATATACAGGCAAAAATAAAAAATAAACCAAAAAGTGTTATTAAGCAAAAAATGATTTGGTTCTCTAATGGTGAAGTTATTACAAAAGAGCTTAGTAATATGCATAGTGGTCAAAGTTATACAGAAATGGTGAAGCCAAAATTCAAGGATATTTACTATAAAAAAGAGAATCTGATTTATGGAAATGCAAATGCAAAACATAAGGTAGCTATTTTTTCTGATCCATTATGTCCATTTTGTAAGAGTTATGTTCCTGCTGCAATAAAAGAGATGAAAAAGTATCCTCAAAAATTTGCAATTTATTACTATCATTTTCCTTTAGATCGTTTGCACCCTGCATCTGTTCCTTTAGTTAAAGCGGCTGCAGCAGCAGAACTTAAGGGTAAAAAAGATGTTATACTTAAGCTCTATACTATAAAAGTAAATGCACATGAAAAAGATATTAAAAAAATTCTTGCTGCGTTTAACAAAGCTGTTGGTGCAAACATAACAGTAAAAGATCTTCAATCTCCAGCAGTTTTAAAACATGTTAATTCTGATTTGGATATTGCAAATAATGTAATGATTGCAGGAACTCCAAGTGTCTTTTTAGATGGTAAGAACGATAGATCAAAGAATAAATATAAAAAGGTAAAGTAACTAATGACAACATTAACAATAGCAACTCGTGTTTCACAACTTGCACTTTGGCAAGCGTATCATATAAAGGCAAGAGTTGAAGCTAGTTTTCCAGATGTAAAAGTAGAGTTAAATGAGATTGTTAGTAATGGAGATAAGATACTTGATAAACCTTTAGCGCTTATTGGTGGTAAGGGGCATTTTACAAAAGAGCTTGAAGATGAGATGTTAGCTGGAAATGCTCAAATGGCTGTGCATAGTTTAAAAGATGTACCGACTTACATGCCTGAAGGTTTAGAGCTTATTGCAGTTACACAAAGACAAGATCAAAGTGATGTATTTTTATCACATACTTACAAATCACTTGAGGATTTACCAAAGGGTGCAGTTGTAGGAACAACGAGCTTAAGAAGAAGAATGCAACTTTTAAAACAACGCCCAGACCTCAAAGTGAAAGATTTGAGAGGAAATGTTAATACAAGACTTAGAAAGTTAGAAGAGGGGCAGTATGATGCTATTATTTTAGCATGGATTGGTCTTAATAGACTTGATTTACTAAAAAGTATTCCTTTTACTCAAAAACTGTCACTTGATATGATGATACCTCCCATGGGACAAGCTGCACTTGGTATTGAGATAGTTAGTGGTAATGCAAAAGTCCTTGAAATCGCACAAAGTCTTAAAGATGAAGATACTTTTTTATGTACACAAATAGAGAGAGATTTTATCTCTAAGATAGGGGCAGGGTGCTCAGCCCCCGTTGCCTGTAATGCAGTTTTAAAGGATGGAATTGTTACTTTTAGAGTAATGCTTGGCTATCCTGATGGTACAAATGTAAGAGAAGAAAAAGTAGAGAGAAATGTAGATAAATCCACAGGATTAGGTGCAGAAGTTGCAGATAAAATGATAGCTGATGGTGCATTAGAACTTCTAAAAGATGCTGAGAAGATGGCATTTAAAGATGAAATGCCACAAAGAATATAAGAAGTATAAACAATGCAAAAAACTATAAAACTTTTAAAAAAAAATAGTCAACTTCGTGTTATAGATGATGAACTTGATATTTATCTCGAGATACCACACTTAGCTTATGCAGAAGTAAAGAAAAAAGATGGTGGTAAAGCACTACTCTTTACTAATGTGGTTGACAAAAAAACTAATACTAAATTTCAAGAGCCAGTTTTAATGAATGTTTTTGGCTCCTATAAGCGTTGTGAACTTCTTTTTGGAAGAACCATAGAATCAGTTGCTGATGAGATAACTTCGCTACTTCACATGAAACCACCTGCTGGCTTTATGGATAAAATCTCTATGGCTAAAGAGCTTTTTTCACTAAAAAACATATTTCCTAAAAGACTTGATGGTGAAGGAAAATGTCAGGAGATAAAATATCTCGGTGAAGATATAGACCTTTATAAACTTCCTGTTTTAACTACATGGGAGCAAGATGGTGGTCCTTTTATTACTATGGGACAAGTTTATACTCAAAGTCTTGATGGGGAGATGGTAAATCTTGGAATGTATAGACTTCAAGTGTATGATAAAAATCATCTTGGCATGCATTGGCAGATTCACAAAGATAGTTCTCACTTTTTTGACCAGTATCAAAAAGCAGGTAAAAAAATGCCTGTAAGCATTGCCATCGGTGGAGATCCTTTATATACTTGGTGTGCAACAGCACCGCTTCCTTATGGTGTTAATGAGTTGTTGATGTATGGTCTTATAACAAAAACGCCTGCAAAGCTTGTCAAATCTCTTACTACACCTCTGTACATACCTCGTGATGTTGACTATGTAATAGAAGGTTGGGTAGATACACAACAGTTAAGGATAGAAGGACCTTTTGGTGATCATACAGGGTATTATACTTTAGAAGAGCGTTATCCAGTCATGGAAGTTTCAGCTATAACTATGCAAGAAAAAAGAACTTTTTTAGCAACTGTTGTTGGTAAGCCCCCTTTAGAAGATAAGTATATGGGTTGGGCGACTGGAAAGATATTTTTTCCTCTTTTAAAAACAACTGTTCCTGATTTGCTTGATTATCATATGCCAGAAAATGCAGGTTTTCATAATCTTATCTTAGCAAAAATGCAGCCACTTTATAAAGGGCATGCAAAACAGTTTATGCATGCATTTTGGGGTGCTGGACAGATGAGTTTTGTAAAACATGCTATCTTTGTTGATGAGAATGCGCCAAAGCTTGATAATTATGAGTCCTTTGCAACTTATGTCCTCAATAGATTTCATCCAAAAGCAATGTTTATCTCTGAGGGTATTTTAGATGCACTTGACCACTCTTCACCTGAAAATTTAGTTGGTGGCAAACTGGGCATAGACGCAACAGCAGCACATAAGATAAAAGAACCAATTTTCCTTGCTGATTCAGACTTATTGGCAGAAGTTCAAGAACTAATCTCAGATGCTATTGAACTTAAACAATTTATGAAACATGCAAAAAATCCTGTAACAGTGATTACTCTTAATAAAAAGCAAACAGTACAGACATATTTTAAAGGACTAGAGCCACTAAAAGATAAACTAAGAATCGTTGTTTTTGTAGATGAAGAAAAAAATGATGTTACAAATCCATATATGTTAATCTGGAGAGTGACAAACAACATGGATGCTCAAAGAGATGTTTTTGTATCTGATGTGATGGTCGGTGTTGATGGAACAAACAAAAGTTCTATAGATGGATTTACTAGAGAATGGCCTGATGATGTTGATTGTACTCTAAGTGTTGTTGAATCTTTAAAAGAAAAAAAACTTTGGGATTTAGATGATACACTCTACAACAAATTTCAACTTGTTTAGGTAAAATAGCGAACTTTTTTAAGGATAATCTTATGGATAAAATGTGGTCAGGTCGCTTTAGTGCGAGTGCTTCTTCTCTTTTAGACGAATTTAATGCATCAATAATGTACGATAGAAAACTCTATCGTGAAGATATTGAAGGTTCTTTAGCACATGCAACAATGCTCCAAAAACAGGGCATACTTACATCTCAAGAATTAAAAGAAATCACTGATGGTTTAAATCAAGTGAGAGCTGAGATAGAATCAGGCGAGTTTGAGTGGAAAATTTCTGATGAAGATTTACACATGGGGATTGAGAAGCGTTTAACTGCCATAATCGGTGATAGTGGGAAAAAACTTCATACTGCAAGAAGTAGAAATGACCAAGTTGCTGTTGATTTTCGTCGTTTTGTTATAAGAAAAAATGGTGTGATTGTTGAAGCACTTAAGTCTTTAATGCAAGAGGTAGTAGTTGTAGCTGATAAGCATACAAAAACACTTATCCCAGGGATGACACACCTACAACACGCACAACCGATTAACTTTGCTTTTCATCTAAGTGCTTATCTCTCTATGTTTAAACGCGATATAGAGCGTTTTGAGAGTTCCGCAGAGCGTAATAATGTCTCTCCATTAGGTTGTGCCGCTTTAGCTGGAACACCACATAATGTAGATAGAAATTTAACTGCAGAACTTTTAGGTTTTGATAGTGTGAGTGTAAACTGTTTAGATACAGTGAGTGATAGAGATTTTGCTTTAGAGATTTTGTTTAATATTTCTACTATGATGATGCATATCTCAAGACTCTCAGAAGAGTTAGTAATGTGGTCATCTTATGAGTTTGGTTTTGTTGAGCTTAGCGATGAGTACTCAACTGGTAGCTCAATCATGCCACAAAAGAAAAATCCAGATGTTCCAGAGCTACTTCGTGGAAAAACTGGTCGTGTTTACGGCTCACTTATGGGCTTACTAACAGTTATGAAAGGACTTCCATTAGCGTATAACAAAGATACTCAAGAAGACAAAGAGGGTGTTTTTGATGCAGTAGAGACTGCTGAAATATCTTTAGAGATTTTAAAAGAAGCTATTAAAACTATGGAAGTTAAAGACTATAACATGGAAGATGCTTGTGCTGTTGGGCATTTAAGTGCTACTGATTTAGCTGATTATCTAGTAGAAAAATGTAATATTCCATTTAGAGAGGCTCATTTTATTACAGGTCGTGCTGTAGCAAAAGGTGAAGAGCTAAAAGTTGATTTATCTAAAATGGATTTAAAATACCTTAAAGAGATTGATGAGCGAATCGGTGAAGATGTTTTAGAATTTTTAGAACTCCGTCACTCTATGAATGCAAGAACATCACAGGGTGGTACCGCTACAAAAAGAACAGTAGAACAACTACAATATTTTAAAGACTTTTTAGGAGAGTAAGATGAAAGTAACTGTATCACACAAAGAAGGCATGAAGTTTGAAGCTAAAACTGCAAAGAGTAGTTTTATTATTGATTGTCCTGTTATCTCTCCAATAGAGTATTTTTTAGCAGGTCTTATCGCGTGTACAACTTCAGACATTATTGTTATCCCTCAAAGTCAAGATAAAACTGTAACTGATTTAGTAGTTGATGGTGAAGTGGTAAGAAACGAAGATCACCCTCGTAAGTTTAACTCTTTTCATTTAGATTATTACTTCAATTCTGATGGAGATGATACTATGGCAGCTCGTTGGGTAATGGCTTCACTTGAGACTTACTGCTCTACTGTAAATACTATCCGTGATACAACGCACATCACATACTCTATCACGCATAATGGAAAACTAATTCGTGAAAATGAAGAGATGATAAGCGGTGGTGGCTCAAATATTGATTTTGGTGAAATCGAGTCTTGTCCAAGCTAGTCTAAACAGTTTACTCAACTTCTACTCTATTACGACCATTTTCTTTCGCTCTATAGAGTGCATTATCTGCTCTATTGAGCCATTTTAAAGTGGTGTCTCCTAGAAGAAATTCACTTAAACCAACACTACAAGTTATCGTTCCTGCTTCTTTAAAGTCTGTTTTTTCGATTTTTTCTCTTAAATGATTTGCTATGCTGGTTGCTTTAACTTTAGAAGTACCAATAAGTAAGAGTACAAACTCTTCACCACCCCATCGTGCGAAAACATCATTTTCTCTGATATTATTTGTAATTGTTTGTGTGAATTTAACCAATACATCATCACCAACTTTATGTCCATAAGTGTCATTTACTCGTTTGAATAAATCTAAGTCAAACATTAAAAGTGAAGAATTATGTACTTGTAAATTTTGATTTTGCATATCTACTGCAATTTTTTCATTAAATGATTGTCGATTATATATTTTTGTAAGAACATCATGACTCGCCAAATATTGGTTTTTTTGTGATTGCATATACATAGCTGTAATATTGACAAATACTACAACATAGTTATCGATTTGATCTGGTACATGCTTAATCTGAACACTAAAATAGTTTAAACCAGATTCGTAATTTTTAATGGCAACAATTTTCTTATCAAGCTCTAAGGCTTCTATATTCTTTATCCAGTGAAGATTATTACTTATATGTTCAGTTATATATGTGTTTGCTGTTTTTACAAACAATTCATCTATTGAATTATACTCTTGCTTAAATTTTTTAATATTGTTTATGTCAACAAAAGTTAAAAAAGATTGATTAGCCAGAGTAAGTCTATTTTCTTGAAAAAGTGTAATCAAATTTTCACTGTTATCAATCATAACATGCATTTGGGCTTTATTTGTAGTAAGATTTTTTTCATCTTTTACTAGTTTATTAATAAGCTTAGTGATAGTAATATAAATAATTATATAAATAATTAGAAGAAGCAAAAAAGATAATATAAAGTCTATGGCAGCTTCTTTTTTACTACTGTCAATATATTTTGTGATATCTGAAGCCATTAAAACTTGAGCAAAATTTGCTTGAAAAGGAGTTTCTATATCAAATTGATAAAAGAGGTACTCTTTTTGTTGGTAGGTAACAATTTTGTTGATGTTGGCATTGGTATAAATAAAATGCTGGTCTATTTTGAGTTGTTCAAATAATTCTGCGTTTGAAGTTACTAAATTTCCAATTTTTCTATCAGAAGTTTTATCGGCATTTTTTTGAAGAAAAAGAGCATATTTGTATCGACCACTTTTACTGGCAATTTTAAATAAATTATCAGCATTGATGCCAAACTCAACATAAGCAATGACACTGCCTTTTTCTTTAATAGGACTGATAATACTATAGTAGTAGTTAAAATGCTGAAAAACAACATACCCTGTTGTTAGTTTTTTTGTTTTAATAGTTTCTTTTAAAACACTATTTTTTTGAATATTAATTTCATCATTGATTTTTTGATTATTATAGTCAATTATCAATAATCCATTTGAATCATATATATGTAAATGAGTTAAATTAGGGGTGGATTTAATGAAAGTATTTGCTATATTTTGAGTATAAGATTTGAGTGCATTTTTCTCTTCTGTTTTAATAAAATGGATGAATTTTTTATCATATTGTAAAGTCTCAAAACGACCTTTGTAGAGTTTTATTTGCTTTTTTTTGAAAATATTCATAACTTTTGTTAAGATTAAAAGTTTTTCAATTGATACATTATATAATATACTTCTTCTCTCTTTGTAGTTATAGACACTCGTAACTGTTAAAGTTAGAAGAGTAAGTGTTATGACAATAAGTAAAATTTTTGTTCGTAAACTTTTATATTTCATTGTTTAGTAAACCTCTGTCTTGTTAATAAAGTATAACATGAAATAAAAAAAGTAAGATAAAATATGTTCAAAAAGTTTAGTAAGATTTATATATGACGATTTAAATATTAATAAATAATACTTAAATCGTCATATTAATTTAATATTGAGTAAAAATAAAATTATTAATGAGTTATAATATTACTATATCAACAAAGGAGTTACACAATGGGTGAACCAGAATTAGAAGATATTAGTGATTATAATGAACTAAAAGGTCCTAAGAAAAAAGTGGTATGGATGGTCATAATTTTTGGCATATTAATGGGTGTTATTTATGTATTTGTTGCTACAAAATATGGAAATGTTAAAGATAGCATAAAAGTTGAAGATAGTATAAAGTATGTACCATTAAAATAATTTTATTTGTTAAAATTATACCAAATCTTTAAAAGGTGATTTTATGTTAATGACAATAGTAGGGATATATTCTTTATATGTTCTAATCTCAATATATACAAGTGTAATGCAAATCGGATATATAAATAGTGCTAAGCGAAACTCTGCAGTTTTACTTACACAAGATGAGTTCCTAAACGCAGGAAATTACTCAGTTGCTAAAGAAAAACTATCTATTATTAATTCTTTTGTAGATTATCTTATATTTATAGTTTGGATTGATTTAGGCATAAAATTTCTTCAATCAAAACTTTACTTTCTTGACGAGACAATTACCAATATTACTATAGTTATGGGATTTATTATCATTAACTCCATTATATCTCTTCCTTTTGCTTACTATGAAAAGTTTGTACTTGACGCTGCGTTTGGTTTTAACAAATCTAGTTTAGGACAGTGGATTAAAGATACTCTTATCTCATTTACTATGACAATTGTTTTAGGTTCTCTTGTTGTTTGGGGTATCTATGCAATTATCACTAATTTAACTCTTTGGTGGTTATGGAGTTTTGTTTTTATATTTGGAGTTGTTATCTTGATAAATATGCTTTATCCTGCGTTTCGTGCAATGTTTTTTGATAAATTAACACCGCTGCAAGATGAAACACTAGATAGTGAGATAAAAAGACTAATGGACAGAACAGGTTTTGTCAGTAGTGGTGTGTTTGTAAGTGATGCAAGTAAACGCGACGCAAGACTAAATGCTTACTTTGGTGGTTTTGGTAAGGCAAAAAGAGTGGTACTCTTTGATACGCTTATAGAAAAACTCTCCACCAAAGAACTTTTAGCTGTTTTAGGACACGAACTAGGGCATTTTTCACATGGTGATATCTATAAAAACATTGCACTTGTGGGTGGGATGTTATTTGTTATGTTCGCTGTATTTGGTAATATCCCTGATACTTTATATTTAGAGATGGGTTTGAGTCAAGAGCCTTATGTCATGATGATTTTACTTATGTTATTTATGCCAGTATTGGGCTTTATAATGATGCCAATTATGGGGATTGTAAGTAGACAAAATGAATATGCAGCTGATAAAATGGGAAGTGAGCTTGGAGGTCC
>JASFZD010000047.1:0-13765 GCA_045046645.1 Sulfurimonas sp.
TATGAACTCCCAGACTCTGACTCAGTCGCTGTTTCTTTAGGTGCTCGTTATAAAATCAATGATAAAATCGATATTGGCTTAGCTGGACTTTACTCTATGAGAAAAGATAGAACTATAACAGCTGCAAATAATGATAACAACTTAGAGGGAACATTTTCAAATGCAGATGTTTTAATCATCTCTGCTGGTTTAGGTTATAAATTTTAAGGAAAACATTGAAGACATTAGTAAACTTTTTATCTTTAAAAAATATTGAAAAAACTGATATTTTTATACATCTAAAATGCTCGGTAGCTGAGGCGGTTATGCTTCGGTCCCTTACTAAAAAGTATCTTAAAGGGCTTGATGATGTCTTAGTTTTAGAACTTTTAGAAGATTTGTATGAAAGTGATAAGTATGAACATCTAGAGTATCTAAGAGAGGTAAGAAATCTTTTAGAGCTTGGTTGGTTGCATCAACAAAGTTTTACCCCTCTTAAAATCTCAGATGTAACTCCTCTTGAGCTTTTAAATACAGCCGTTGGACTTACCCCATCATTTTTAAAACTACTTCAAGAAGGAACTCTTGAACTTGATTTACCAGAAGTTAAACCTTATGGCGACCACTTAGAGTATCTTCAAGACCAATTTTTTCGTATCGAATTGTATGAAAAAATGAGCATTATTCGTCAAAATGTCAATGAACATTCGCTTGGTGTTGGAAGAATTCAAAATAAACTAGAGCTCTTAGAAAAACGCATCCAAGAGAGAATCGCTCAAACTTCACAAAGTCTTGTTTTAGATAAATTTTTTAAACAGAAGAAAATGGGTGTGTATGAACAAGTGATCTTTATAGCTCTTTTGCGTGAAGAGTATAGTGCATCTGAGACACCTCTGCGTGAGATGAACTCCCTTATTGACTTGATTTCAGTTGATGAGTATGAACGCATCAAAAACCGTTCACTTTTAGAAGATGGCTCAAACCTTATTAGTTCAGGGATTATTGATTACGAAGAGATGTTAAGTCCTTTTGGTGGGATTAGTCGTGCTTTTTATATCGTTGATGAGGTGCTTCAAAGCATAATTCACCCACAAAAGAATAAAAAAGTTACCCGTCTGAAACTAAACGCACTTGTAGATGAGCAAGATATCTTTGAGCTTGTTGATAGTGACACCTCTTTAGATGATGTGGTTTTAAATGCTAAAACGCAAGAGACACTAGAGAACTTAATGCGTCAAGTGGATAAAGAAGTTATATCGCGCTTAGTTAAATGGGGCATCAAAGATAAAAAGAGTGGGATTGATGCTAGGATAATCTTTTTTGGTGCTGCAGGGACTGGTAAAACGATGACAGCTTACTCGCTTGCAAAGTCACTCAAACGCCAAGTTCTTGCGTTTGACTGTTCTAAAATCCTCTCTATGTATGTTGGAGAGAGTGAGAAAAATGTTCGTAAAATCTTTGATACTTTTTATGAGTTGAGTGAAAAAACAAAAACTGAGCCTATTTTACTGCTCAATGAGGCTGACCAATTTTTAGGTGCAAGAAGTAGTGGAAACATCACAGGTTCAGACCAAATGCACAACCAAATGCAAAATATTTTTTTAGAACAGATAGAAAATTTTCGTGGTATGCTCATAGCTACAACAAATCTACTTGAAAATATTGATAAAGCATTTTCAAGACGATTTAACTACAAAATAGAGTTTAAAAAACCAGATAAAGCACAAAGAGAACAACTCTGGGAGTTTATGCTTCCCAAAAATGCTCCCTATGAAGAAAGTTTTGACTCAAAAGCCTTAGCAGTCTACTCTCTAACAGGTGGACAAATAAATTTGATAGTTAAAAATACAGCTTATAAAGTTGCCGTTAAAAAAGAACCTATTTTTACTCTAAAAGATTTTAAAGATGAAATAACAAGAGAAAAAGATGCAAACTTCGATAGTGAAAAATCTATGGGCTTTTTAAATACTTAATATTATGAAAAGTATAAACAAACTATTCTTTATACTTTTTTTATTTTCAAACATTCATGCAAAAGAGTTTACTAACTCGCTTATTCATCAAGACTCTCCATATTTACAACAACATGCACATAATCCAGTGCATTGGATGGCATTTGGTGATGAAGCATTTGCTAAAGCTAAAAAAGAGAACAAACTCATCTTTTTATCTATCGGTTACAGTACTTGTCATTGGTGTCATGTGATGGAGAGAGAAACTTTTACAAACCTCAGTTCTGCAAAAATTTTAAATGATAATTATATAAGTATAAAAGTTGATAAAGAAGAGATGCCTGATGTAGATAAATACTATCAAAATATTTATGCTATTTTAAATCAAAGAGCTGGTGGGTGGCCTTTAAGTATTGTGATGACACCAGAGAAAAAAGTTATCTATAGTGCAACTTATCTACCATCAAGTAGTGTAGGCGATAGACGAAGTTTTAATGAAATGATGAGTATGGTTCATGGAAAGTTTAAGCATGATACTAAGGTTTTAAATCTGTATGCAGACAAGGTGATGGCTTATATAAAACAGGTAAATCAAGTAGATGTTAAAAAGGGTAGTGTAGATTTAAGGGTTGTTGAGAACTTTGTAAAGGAACTAGCTGTTAAGTATGACACTAAGTATAAAGGTTTTGGTACTCAAATGAAATTTCCTCATGCCAATACCTTTGATACACTTTTAGACATTTACAAGGTTAACCACAATAAAAAAGCTCTTCAGATGAGTAAAGAAGCACTTGAAGCTATGGCAAATGGCGGTATTTACGATCAAATCGAGGGTGGTTTTTTTAGATATAGTACTGATAGAAAATGGATGATACCTCATTTTGAAAAGATGTTATATACAAATGCTGAGCTTATTGCTCTATATGCTAAAATGGATTCTATTTCACCTTCTAAAGTGTTTAAAAAAGTAGTTAATGAAACAATTAACAATATGAACGAAAGATTTTTTTATAAGGGACTTTATAAAAGTGCTAGTGATGCAGACAGTGAGGAAGAAGAGGGGAAATATTTTGTCTTCTCTTATAATAAAACAAAAGCATATCTAAGAGCTCAAGGCTTTAAAAATACACAAGAGATACTAGAGTATTTTAATATCACGCCAAGTGGAAACTTTGAAAACGCAAGAACAAATCCATATATTACAGATAAAAAAGTACCAAAAAATATCAAGTTAGTAACAAAAGCACTTAAAGAATTAAGAGCAGAAGTAAGATATCCTTTTATAGATTCCAAAATGTCTACTTCTTGGAATGCATTGATGGCAACTGCTCTATTTGAAGCTGGTAATATAGATAAAAAGTACACCAAAAATGCACTTGACTTAGTGGACAATATACTGCGTAAGTTAAGAAAAAATGAAGTTTTATATCATCAAGTGTTACCAAACTCTACATTAAAAGTGAAAGCTTATTTAGAAGACTATTCTTTTTTGATTGATGCTCTCATCAAAGCGTATCAAGAGAGTAAAAATGATAAATACTTAAAAAGGGCAACAAATTTGCTGCATATCGCCCTTGGTAAATTTTATAAAAATGAAATATGGTACCTTTCAGATGGAAAGTTTGTTGCAAGAGCCTCCCTTCAAGGTGGAAGTTACAAAAGTTCTATGGCTAAAATGATAGAAAATATTTTTGTACTCTCTTTATTGAATTCTGATGAAAAACTTTACAAGATAGCCAATGAGAATATAAAAAATGTGTCAGAATATGTAAAATCTTACCCAAGTAGTTATCCTGAACTTATAAAGATTATAATATACTTTGTAAAGAAATAAAGTTCACTTGTTGAGTGTTGCGATTAGTGACATTTACCCCTCTTTAATCTCCATTAAACTTTTATTTAATACTCTTTTTGATATAGTGCAGTAACTGTTTTTTCTAGTATTGAATGACTAGAAGACAAATATTAAAAAGAGTAATTTTTATCATAAATATTACTTCTTATTTTAAAGGTAGGTTATATGGAGCATATTAGTACTGCAAATCCGTATTTTGGGGTATTTGTACTTTTTGTTGTCACATTTGGTGCGTTTACTGCTACAACGATTATTGCTCGTTTAGCAAGTCGTGCGCTTGCGCGTAAAGATAGTGAGAAAATAAAGCTTTCTGTTTACGAATGTGGACCAGAAATTACTAAACAACCAAACAGAGTGTCACCACAGTTTTATCTGTTTGCACTTCTGTTTTTGCTATTTGATGTTGAAATCGTATTTATGTTCCCATGGGCAGTTGATTTTAAAGCCCTTGGTTGGTTCGGTTTTGCTGAGATGTTAATGTTCATTTTATTATTGGCAATTGGTTTTGCATATGCTTGGAAAAAAGGAGCCTTAGAATGGCACAACATAAAGTAAATTATACACAAGATGGTGGACTTCCCGTTGCACTTACAAGTATCGACAAGATTGTAAACTGGGGTCGTTCTAACTCACTTTGGGCATTGACTTATGGTCTTGCTTGTTGTGGTATTGAGATGATGGCTTCTGGTGCTTCACGATTTGACTTTGACCGTTATGGTACGATTTTTCGTGCTTCACCTCGTCAAGCAGATGTTATGATAGTCGCAGGAACCCTAACAAAAAAACATGCTGAGTTTATTAAGCGTTTATATGACCAAATGACAGAGCCTAGATGGGTTATCTCTATGGGTTCATGTGCAAATACTGGTGGTATGTTTAACACTTATGCAACTGTTCAAGGTTGTGATAGAATTATCCCTGTTGATTTATATCTTCCTGGTTGTGCACCTCGTCCTGAAACACTTCAGTATGGTGTAATGTTACTTCAACAAAAAATCCGTGCTAACAAAGCTGGCAATGCACAAAAGCCAAAAAGGTTAATGTAAATGAGAGCCTATACACCAAAAGATGATGTACAAGCAAAAGCTTACTATACAGATAGATTTTATGTAGCACCACAAGTGCCAAAGCAAGATGTTGAGGATGATGCAGTTTTTGCAGCAGATTTAGCAGCAATTAAAGCAAAATTTGAAGTTAAAGAAGCGTATATTCAAGTAACAAACATGGTTGTTTATATCAATGCTAATGACATCTATGGCGTTTTAGAACTTATGAGAGATGAGTTGGAATACACACAACTTACAGAGATGAGTGCTATAGATTGGTTAGCAAAAGATGACACTTTTGAAATTTTTTATCAAATGCTAAGTATGAATAAACGCAAGCGTATTCGTATTAAGTATTCTATCCAAAATGGTCAAGCTGTTGATAGTGTTGAAAAACTTTTCCGTTCTGCTGATTGGAGTGAGAGAGAAATGTTTGATATGTTTGGTATCGAAGCGAATAATCATCCATTTATGAAGAGAATCCTTATGCCTTATGATTGGCAAGGGCATCCACTTTTAAAAACTTACCCACTTCAAGGTGATGAGTTTGCTGCTTGGTATGAAGTAGATAAGATTTACGGAAAAGAGGCAAGAGAAGCTATTGGACCTGAAATTCGTGATACTGCTCGTGTTGATAGATATGATTCAGAGCGTTTTGCAAGACTCGGGTATGAAGTTCCAAAAGGTACTGAGATTACAGACGACATGGAAAAAACAGAACAAAACTACCAAGAAGATGGTGGTGTGTTTATGGTTACAAAATTAGATAAAAAGTCATCAAAAGTTATTGATGATCCGCAAAGATAGGGTGGTAAAATATGGCACAAGTAAAAAATAGATTATCTCCATTTTTTGAAAACATTACATTTGATAGAGAAGATAATGAATTAGTACTAAACTTTGGTCCTCAGCATCCATCTGCTCACGGACAGTTGCGTTTAATGCTTCATCTTCAACAAGAACAGATAGTAAAAGCACATCCAGATGTTGGATATCTTCACCGTGGTATGGAGAAGATGGCTGAAAATATGATTTATAACGAGTTTATGCCGACAACAGATAGAATGGATTATATCGCTTCGTCTTCAAACAACTATGGTTTTGCTCTTGCAGTTGAAAAGCTTATAGGTTTAGAAGTTCCTCGTCGCGGAAAAGTTATTCGTATGCTGCTTTTAGAAATCAACCGTTTAATGTCTCATCTTTTTTGGTTAGCTACTACGGCACTTGATATTGGCGCTATGACAGTATTTCTTTACGCATTCCGTGAGAGAGAGTACTTGATGGACATTATCGAGGGCTATTGTGGGGCTAGACTTACACATGCTGCTATTCGTATTGGTGGAGTTCCTTTAGATATTCAAGATAGTTTTTTACATCAGTTAAGAGTATTTTTAAACAAGCTACCTCAAAATATAAAAGATTATGAAGATTTACTAGATACTAACCGTATTTGGTTGATGAGAATGGAAGAAGTTGGTGTTGTCTCAAAAGAACTAGCACTCTCTTGGGGATGTTCAGGTCCTATGCTTAGAGCATCTGGAGTTAAATGGGATCTTCGTAAAGAAGAGCCATATGAACTTTATGATGAAGTAGAGTTTAATGTTCCTTACTCAGACAAGGGTGATAATTTTGCTCGTTACCGTGTTTATATGGAAGAGATGAGAGAGTCTGCTAAGATTTTATACCAAGTTATTGAAATGTATGAGAAATGTGTGGATAACAATGAGACAGCTTTAATGGCTCATGCACCAAAGTATATCTCAGCACCTAAGCTAGATATTATGACACAAAACTACTCTTTGATGCAGCATTTTGTGCTTGTAACTCAAGGTATGAGACCACCAGTTGGTGAAGTTTATGTAGCAACTGAATCACCAAAAGGTGAGCTTGGTTTCTTTATAAACTCTCAAGGTGGACCATACCCTTACAGACTTAAACTTCGTGCACCATCTTTTTGGCACACAGGGATTTTAACCGACCTTTTACCAGGTCACTATATTCCAGATGTTGTTTCTATTATTGGTACAACAAACATAGTTTTTGGAGAGGTGGACAGATGATGAGCGTAAGAAAAAGCAAACTGCTTTGCTTTTTTAGTGAAGAATACGCAAGTGATGTGCGAAGCACCACTGAAGTACTTTTAGTTAACGGAGTTAAATAATGAAGCGATATGATTTAAGACACTTAAAAACAGAGTTTGAACCTCGCATGAAAGAGATTCTTGATACTCACAAAGCAAAAGAAGTTGCAATTTTTCTTTTTGAAATTGGTGATTTTAGCCCTATTCAGCGTTCTGCTGATGTTGTAAAAGAACATGGTTATGAGTTGATGAACTCTTTAAAATTTAACGAAGTCGATTGGACTATCGTCGTAAAAAAAGATTAGGATTTTATTTTGAGCAAAGTCTATTTTTCTACTTGGAATGGAGAATCTATAAACAATATAGGTAAACCAGAAGAAGAGTGGGAAGAATCAGCATACAATCTACCAGCACAATATGATGATCACCGTGATTCTCGAGCTTTTATAGGCTGGGATGGCGTTGCATTGTTTGATGAAAATGTAGATGTAATCCGTCTTGCGATGGAATATGCCGCACAGTACCAAGAGTATTCAGAGGCATGTGGAAGATGTGCTCCTGGACGTTGGGGAGGTCGTATTTTATATGATCAACTTGACAAAATTGCTCGTGGAGAAGGTGCAAGAGCTGATTTGGACCACTTAAGAGAGATTGGTAAAAGTATGCAAGTCACTTCAAAATGTGAGATTGGAAAAACAGTTCCAAATCCAATTATTGACTTGATGACACACTTTGAAGATACTTTCTTGGATTGTATTGATAATCAAAAAAAATCTAAACATTACGATGATTCTATTGGATATATAGCAAAGATAACTGCTCCATGTACGGACGCTTGCCCATCTCATGTTGATATTCCAGGATATATTGAGGGTGTTAGAGACTTGCGTTTTGATGATTCTTTAGAAGCTACTCGTCAAACTATGCCACTTGCTCATGTTTGTGGGCGTGTTTGTCCACATCCATGTGAAGATGCATGTAGAAGAACAAATCTTGATGAACCAATCTCTATCATGGCTTTAAAAAGACTTGGTGCTGATTGGGAAACTGATCATGGATATGATTTTTTCCATCCAATGGAGAAAAAACCGTCTAATGGTAAAAAAGTAGCTGTCGTTGGTGCTGGTCCTGCTGGGCTTACAACAGCATACTATTTAGCTGCTGATGGAATAGAAGTAGATGTTTACGAGGAACTTCCTGTTTTAGGCGGTGAAGTAACTGTTGGTGTACCAGAGTATCGTATGCCATGGGATAAATACCTTCAAGATATAGAGTGTGTTCGTGATATGGGTGTAAACTTTATCTTAAATCATAAAGTATCCGTAGATGATATGAATAGATTTGAAAAAGATTATGATGCAACTATGATAGCATCTGGTACTCGTATCTCAAAAGCAGTTCGTTGTAAAAATGAGAGAGAAGAGATACAAGGTTACTGGGGAGCGATTGATTTTCTTGATTGGGTTAATCTTTATGAAAAGTTTGATATTGAAACTCCAAAAGCTGTACAAGAAAAGCAGATGTTATCAACTGACTTCGTAGATTTAACAGGTAAAACAGTTGCTTGTGTTGGTGGTGGATTTACTTCTATGGATGTTGTCCGTTGTTCTATCCGTGCAGGCGCTAAGCGTGTTGTAATGTTCTATCGTCGTGATGAAAAAACAATCATCCGTAATACAACTTATGAAGAGTATCATGAAGCAGTAGAAGAGGGTGTTGAGTTTATCTTTCACTCTGCTGTCAATGAAATTATTGATGAAGATGATGTACTAAAAGCTTTAGTGATTGATAAGTTTGAACTAGTTCCAGATCCAAATGGTGGTCGTGCACAACTTGTAAAGATTGAGGGTGAGAGTGAAACTATTGAGTTTGATTATCTTATTCCTGCTGTTTCTCAAAGTGCAGATTTAGATTTTTTACCAGAGGATTGGGAACTTGAGAAAACTTCTTGGGCAACTATCAAAACCAATGGTAAAGATTATATGACTTCTCGCAAGGGGATTTTTGCTTCTGGAGATTGCGAATATGGTCCGATGACTATTGTAAACGCAGTTGGTCAAGCAAAGCGTGGCGCTTCAGTTATGAGCCGTTTCGTGCAAACAGGTGAGATTTCACTTCTTGACGCGGAGATTATGGAAGATCATCTTTCTAAACTCAAAGTCTATGATAAAAAAGAGAAAGTTTCAGGCTGGTTACCAGGTGTACCTCGTCAACATAGCTCAGTTTTAGATGCAGATTTTAGAAAGACTAACAACAAAGAAGTTAACTTAGGTTTCACGCAAAATGAAGCATTAAGCGAAGCTGACCGTTGTATGCGTTGTTATTACATCGCTATGGTTCAGGCGTAGGAGGGCATTGATGAGTAAAATTATTAATTTTAAAATTGATGGTCAAAGCGTAGAAGCTAAAGCGGGCGAGACTATTTTACAAGTTGCGCGCAAAAATGACATCTACATTCCTACTATGTGTTATATCTCAAAAACAACACCATGTGCATCATGTCGTATGTGTGTTGTAAAGGCCGAAGGTCTTGATGATTTTATACTCTCTTGTAACACAACTCCAACAGAAAATGTTGAGATAATAACTAACACTACTGAACTAGAGCAAGAGCGAACAAATATTATGAAGCTTTATGATGTTAATCATCCTTTAGAATGTGGTGTTTGTGATAAATCTGGTGAATGTGACCTTCAAAACAAAACCTTAGAGTTTGGTGTAAGTCAGCAAAACTTTTCAGCAAAAGATCAATCTCGTAAGATAGAAGATTGGGGACTTATAAATTATGACCCAGCTTTATGTATCCTTTGTGAAAAATGTGTTCATGTTTGTAATGAAGTGATTGGTGATGATGCTATTGATGTAAAATTTGGTGGTTACTCTTCGACTATTATTCCTAAAAATGCTGAGACTCTTGATTGTACTTTTTGTGGTGAATGTATCGCAGTTTGTCCAGTTGGAGCACTTGTTAGTTCTGATTTTAAATACTCTGCAAATGCTTGGGAGCTTTCTCGAGTTCCATCAACTTGCGCACACTGTAGTGCAGGATGTGGACTTGAGTATGAAACAAGACATGGAAATGAAGCAGAAGATGAGACACTTTTTAGAGTAAAAAATAACTTTGAGTATGCTTCTCTTTGTGGCGCTGGTCGTTTTGGTTTTGATTTTGACAACCAAGCGACTAAAGATGCTCTAGTCTTTGAGAAAGCTGTAAATGCAATCTCAAATGCAAAAGCAATCCGTTTTTCATCTATGATTACTAATGAAGAAGCACATATTTTACAACTTTTAAAAGAGAAACTTAATATTAAGCTTTTTAACGAAGATGCAAGATTGTATGCTGAGTTTATGAAAAGTTATAGCTCTATAAGTGGAAAACTTCACCATAGTTCTTCACTAGATGATGTGAAACTTGCTGAGGCTGTTGTCATTATTGGGAGTAGAATTGCAACTGATAATCCAGGTGTGCGATATGCCTTAACAACTGCTTCAAGACATAATGGTGCTAAAATAGTTTATGCGCATCCTTTAGAAGACGCATTGATGAAAAACACAACAACACAACTTATGAAGTACGAAGCAGGTTCAGAAGAGGGTGTTATGGCTCTTCTTGCAAATGAGCTTTTAAAAGATGTCGAGTTGAGTGAGAGTGAAAGAGCATTTTTTGATGATTTAGATATTGGGTATCTAGGGGCTGAGAGTAATATAGGTGATGAAGAATTTTCACTTATGAGTAAATCTTTTGCAAGAGCAAAAAATCATGTTCTTATTATTGGAAGTGATATGTTTGCTCATGCTAGAAGTAAAAATATTGCTAAACTAGCAGCTATGATAGAAAAATATACAACTTTTTCACTTTTAGTTGTACCGAGTGAAGTAAACAGTCTTGGTGTATCTTTGATATGTGATTTAGACAAAGATGAAAATCTTGATAATGTTGTGGGTTATAACGCAGATGGCGACTTTGTTATCTCTTCTCTTGAGGGTTCTGATTTAGCTGTTGGAGCACTCAATCAACAAGAGGGAACAGTTGTTAGTATAGATAATCGTCTCTTACCTCTAAATGCAGCACTGAGATTTGATGGTTATAATTTAAATAATATAGCTAACAAACTTGGTTTTAGTAAAGAAAATACCATTGAGTATACAAGTGAATTAAAAACAGCATCTGGTTTTAAATCAGTTGCTTTTGATGACTTAGAGAACTTTTTAACGCCACATGGTGAAGATGAAAGAGGCTATCTTTTAGATGAAGTGAGTTGTGAGATGAATGCAGAGTTAGATGAGATTGATGAACTTCCTGAGTTTAATGGAACAATTATCTATCATTCTAACCCTGTTCTACAGTTTAATGCTTACACAAATGTAACTGCGCAACTTGAATGTGATGATACACTGAGAGGTTCAGCTCAATTTGCTGGGGCTGCTCGAATCTCTGATGGGGATGAAGTGGAAATTAGTTTTGCTTCAACTACAATCAAGAGAGTCTTTAAGCTCGACAGTGAGTTAAAAGGAACTATAGCTTTAAATCCTACCTTTGATAAGAGTGTAGATGTAAGTAGATATAAGTTTGAAAAATCCAAAATAGTGAGAGTAGTATAATGAGTGAAATCAGTATAAACATTGATGGAAAAGAGATACAAACGCAAGAAGGTGAGTTTTTACTAAACGCAGCTCGCGCGAATGACATTTATATTCCTGCAATATGTTATTTAAGTAGATGTAGCCCTACACTGGCTTGTCGTATTTGTCTCGTTGAAGCTGATGGTAAACAAGTGTATGCTTGTAATGCCAAGGCTAAAGATGGTATGAATATTACAACAACGACTGAAAATATCCAAAAAGAACGCCGTGCAATCATGGAAGTTTATGATGTAAATCATCCTCTTCAATGTGGTGTTTGTGATCAGTCAGGTGAGTGTGAATTGCAAAACTATACCTTGGAAATGGGTGTGGATTCTCAAAGCTACTCAGTAAAAGATGTAGATAGAAGCTCTCATGATTGGGGACACTTACACTATGATCCGGGTCTTTGTATCGTTTGTGAGCGTTGTGTTACTGCTTGTAAAGATATGATTGGTGATAACTCTCTGAAGACTATAGCTCGCGGTGCAGATGCACTTGAAGCTACATTCAAAGAGACAATGCCAAAAGATGCTTATGCTATGTGGAACAAACTCAACAAGTCAGTTATCGGTCTTACTAATGGAACTGATGAACTTGATTGTACTTCATGTGGTGAGTGTGCTTCTGTTTGTCCAGTTGGTGCTTTAGTAGATACACACTTTATGTATGAATCAAATGCATGGGAGCTTAGTCAAGTACCAGCAACTTGTGGTCACTGTTCTGCTGGATGTCAAATATCTTATGATGTTAAACATACAAGCATAGATAATCCAGAAGATAAAATTTACCGTGTTATGAATGAGTGGAATTATGTCTCTTTATGTGGAGCAGGGCGTTATGGATTTGATTATCAAAATGCTGATGCCTCAAAAGATGAGACTGCGTTTAACTCTGCTATCGAAGCATTTAAAAAAGCAGATACAATCAAGTTTACTTCAACGATTACAAATGAAGAAGCACTAATCTTAGAAAAACTCAAAGATAAGTATGGTTATAAGCTTGTAAACGCAGAAGCAAAAGCATTCCAAACATTTTTACATGATTATTCAGACATCAGTGGCACTCGTCTTTATGGAAGTAACTTAAAAACTATGATGAACTCTAATTTTATCGTAAGTATTGGTTCAGCACTTAAAAGCGACAATCCAAATGCACGATATGCACTGAACAACTCTCTAACGGTAAACAAAGGTGCTGCACTTTATTTTCACCCAGTAAGTGACCCAATCATTGATGGACTTGGGAAAAATATTTTAAGTATAAACCATAAACCATTACAAGAAGAGCTTGCGCTTTATCTAGTTCTTGATTTATTTGGAGATAAAGAGAAGTTACCAAAAGACTTAGTAGAGTATTTGGCTTCTTTTCACTCTAAAAAAACGATTACAGTGACAGAGATGATTAAAGAAAAAGTCGTTGAGATGGTAAAAGAGAAAAAAGTTAATGAAGAAACAGGTGTTGAAGAAGAAATAGAAGTAGAAAAATCTAAAATGGTTCCTAAAAGGCAAGAAAAACAAGTAGAAGTTGATGATAACAGACTTGTTAGCCTTCTTGGAATGCCAGAAGATTTTGATGCAACTTTAGAAAAATTTCTTAAGAAAAAGGATAGCTTTTCTTTAGTTGTTGGACCAGACTTATATACACATCCTAACTCCAAAAACTTAGCTCGTTTAGTGGGGCTTGTTGAAAAATACAGTGCATTTGAACTTGTAATGATTCCAACACTTACAAATAGTTTAGGTGTTGCACTTATTAATGAGTTATCTGATGAAAGTGGCTCATATAGCATTGGTTACAATACGCAAGGTGATTTTACTCTATCTGCTTTAGGTGATGGAGATTTAGATATGCCAGCCATCAATCAGCAAGAGGGAACACTAACTAGTATCAACAAGCGTGTTAACCCAACAAACGCAGCGATTGGATATAAGGGATATGTTCTAAATGACATCGCAAATGCACTTGGTCTTAATGCAGAACTTACTGTTGAGTATACAAAAGAGTTGCCAACTACTCATGGATTTATAAGTGAAGAGTTTGATTCTTTACCAAACTATTATACAAACGCAGGCGAAGAGATGCGTGGATATGAACTTAAAAATGCTGGCAGAAGAATCTCTAGTAATGAAAGTGTTGATAAAGCAGATGAATCTCTTTGTTTAGAAGGTGAGCTTATTTATGCTGCTAATCCTGTAAGACAATTTAGTGCATTCACAAATAAAGCTAC
>JASFZD010000048.1:0-8271 GCA_045046645.1 Sulfurimonas sp.
CTACTGGTAGTTTCAAGAACTTTTAACGCAGTCAGCTTGTGACTTCTCTTTTTACCCAAAGGGCAATTTTTAAAAGGCTCATTTTCTGCGTTGTACTTTTGTTAACGATGCCAGCATCGCCAACAAAAGTCCGCCTTGAAACTAAACCTTTTAAAAATTGTTAAATATGACATTTATTATGGTCAGGCACTTATTAAACTAAAGTATGAAATGAGAGGACTAAGATGTTTCAAAAATCAGTATTAAAAAATTTTACTCAAGATGAGAATTTAGTGGCTCTTAGGTGGGCTGAATATCAGAAGTATTTAACAAAAATCGAATATATAAAAACTGTAAAAGAGGAAAAATATCAAGATGGTTTTTTAAAAGATATTTTTGAAAACTGTTTAGGTTATACTCTTGATAGTACAGACCCCTCAAGCTTTAATCTTGAAAGAGAAAAGAAAAATGAAACTGATGGAAAAAAAGCTGATGGTGTCATATATGTAAATGGTGTGATAGTTGGTGTAGTAGAACTAAAAGCACAGGACACTAAAAATCTTGATAAGATTGAGATACAAGCTTTTAATTATCATAACTCTCATTCTAACTCTAAGTATGTAATAATCTCAAATTTTAATGAGTTGAGGTTTTACATTGATAAGAAAACTGTTTACGAAAAATTTAATCTCTTTACTCTAAGCTATGATGATTTTAAGAGACTGCACTTGTTACTTTCTTATGAGTCTATCAAGAACGATACACCATTAAAAATAAAAGAAAAATCCTCATCTTTTGAGCAGAACATATCTAAAGAGCTATACAAAGATTTTAGTTTGTTTAGGATGCACTTGTTTGAGAACTTAGTGAAAAATAATAGTGAGATAGATAAATCATTATTACTAAGACTCACTCAAAAGCTATGCGATCGAATTATCTTTATATTGTTTGCTGAGGATAGGGATTTACTTACACCAAATACCATTAAACAAATACGAGAGAGACATCAAACTGATATAGTTGGTGTGAGTATGTATGAATACTATAAAATCTATTTTAAGGGTATTAATGAGTCAAACTCTAAGTTAGGCATACCAAAGTATAACGGTGGTTTATTTGCAACAGATGAGGCACTTGATAAGCTCATCATAGATGATAATATCTTAGATATGGAAGCTCAAAAGTTAAGTGACTATGATTTTGAGAGTGATATTAGTGTAAATATTTTAGGGCATATTTTTGAGCAGTCACTAACAGCCCTTGAAGAGTTACAAGCAAGTATAGATGATACTGATTTTGATAACAAGAAGAGTAAGAGAAAAAAAGATGGTGTGTTTTATACTCCTGAATATATAACTAAATATATAGTTGATAATACATTAGGTAAGCTATGTGAAGAGAAAAAAGAAGAGTTACACTTACTTGATATACCAGCACCAAAAAATCCCAAGAAGCTTTTAAAATCTGAACAAAAGACACTAAAAAATATTTACACTTATAGAGATTATCTATCAAATTTAAAGATATTAGACCCAGCTTGTGGAAGTGGTGCTTTTTTAAATCAAGCCTTAGAGTTTTTAATAAGTGAGCATAAGTATATAGATGAGAATAGAAGAACTTATGAGAACGAGGGATTAAGTCTCTATGATATGAAGTCCGATATTTTAAAAAATAATCTTTACGGTGTAGATATAAATGAGGATGCAGTAGAAATTGCAAAGCTTAGTTTGTGGATACGCACAGCTACAAGGGAGAGTGAGCTTGTTAAGTTGGCTGATAAGATTAAGTGCGGTAATAGCCTTATAGATGATAAAAGTATAGTTGATAATGCTTTTGTGTGGGAAGATGAGTTTAAAGAGGTATTTGAAGCTGGTGGGTTTGATGTTGTTATTGGTAATCCTCCTTATTTTAATATTCAAACTTTAGGTGCAAAGTCATTAATTGCACAGTCAATCCAAAATAGTTATCCTGAAATTTGGCAAGATAAAAGTGATATTATTTTTTATTTTATTGCAAAAGCTATTCAGCTTACAAAAAATAAAGTTGGATTTATTGTCTCAAATGCCTTTATGTTTTCAGATAAAGCAAAAAAACTTAGAAACTATATTTTGGATAATGTTAGTATTTCAAAAATAACAAATTTCGAAAAATATCTTGTATTTGAAGATGCTTCTATCACAACAGCAATAATAGAACTAAATAAGAAAAAAGAAGATAAAAAGACATTAGCATATTCATTTAAAGATAAAAAGTATAAAGAAGAATTTATTGCAAACTCAATAAATAAAGAATCTGAATATTTTGAAGTTAAGTTAAAAGAAAATAATGTTTTTGCTTTGGTAAATAGCGATATTAGCAATGTAAACGACAAAATAGATAAAAATTATCGCATATTAAAAACAATTGTTAAAATTGGTAAAGGAATGGAAACCGCTGCTAATGCAGTTTTTATATCCAAAACTTATCCAAGTCATATAGCAAGTAAATTTATTAAAAAAAGAATGAGTGGAGAGATAATTAAAAAATATAGAATAGATGGATTAAAAGAATATATCTTGTATTTTGAAGATGTTGAAAACTTTGAAGATTTACCACTATCTATACAAACACACCTTTTAGAGAATAAAAGCTTTTTAGAGAATAGAGCTACTGTAAAGAATGAAGGTAGAACTTGGTGGAGATATAGTCGTCCAATGCATAAAGATTTATATCATCTTAATAAAATATGGTGTTCTTATAGAGCAAAAGAAAATATATTTTGCTTTGATGATACAAAAGAATATATAGGACTTACAAATACAACTGTAATATTTGATACAAATAATCAATTAGACCTAAAATATTTATTAGCACTTTTAAACTCAAAAGCTTTAAATTTTAGATATAAAAGTATAGGAAAGCAAACTGGAAGTGGTGTCTATGAATATTTTGAGAATGGTGTTGGTAAATTACCAATTCCTGAAATATCCATAGAAGAACAACAACCATTTATAAATTTTGTTAATATAATAATCGAAGCTAAACAAAAATTACAAGATTATAAAATATTGCTGGATGAAGCTATTCAAGATAATAACTTTGATAGGGAAATTCAACTAAAAAAAGAAATTGAAGTTGCAGAAAAGTTAGTTATAGATAGTGATGTTAAAATTGATTATATGGTTTATAAATTATATGAACTTGATGAAGATGAGATTAAAATTATAGAAAATACTTAAGGCTACTACATGAAAGAATTGATTGAAGAACATATAAAGAAATTTGGAGTCGAACCAAATATAATAGGAATGTTTTGGAATAATCAAGATGCAATAATTAATGGAATAATAGAGGCTTTAGATGAAAAAACAGATAAGCCTTATGATGAGTATAAAATGTTATCTAAAAAAGATAGGAAAGCTTTTGATGCTGGTGGTTTGTTGTTTTGAAAATGTTAATAGTAAATATTTTTTGATATAATTATGCATAAATAACTATAAGAGGTATATGATATGCACACTATAAAATTACAAGTTGATGATACAATATATAAAGAGATTGTAAAAAGTGGTATAAATATACAAGAAGAGTTGAAGTTAGCACTTACTAAACTTATCTCTAAAAAAAATCCTTATATGCATTCGCAACAGTATAAAGAAGATAAAAAATATTTCAATAATGCTTTAGATAGTATAGAGAGTGGTAGTGAGCAGTTAGTTTCACATGATGACGTATGGGAACAGATAGAAGAGCATACTAAAGCTAACTAATGAAAATAGTATATAGAGTAAAGTTTGTTAATGAATTTAATAATATTTGGGATTATATCTCACTTGATAGCAGAAACAGAGCGAATAAGTTTAAACAAGAGTTTAGGGAACGTATAGAAAATATACCTTTCATGCCACATAAATATAGAAAATCAATATACTTTAATGATGAAAATATTAGAGATTTAATTTTTAAAGGTTATGTAGTTCCATATAAGGTAGATGAAGATAATAATCAGATTGTTATCATTGGTATTAACAAATATAAAAATAATCTATAAAAAGTACACCTCAAAGTACACCTTTAAAAAACAACTCTATTTTGAAGCCCTAAAATAGGGATATACGGCATAATTATATTAAATGGGAAAAAGATGTTATTAGTAAATAGGATAGGAGCTATACAATGATTATATTATTTGATTTAGACGGAACACTGATAGATTCTACTGATGCCATTTTGGAATGTTTTCATCACTCTTTTGATGTATATTCTTACCCTCAACCAGAAGATGAAGCCATTAAGGCTTTGATCGGTCACCCTTTAGATGTAATGTATGCTAGTTTGGGTGTATCTCAAGATAAGGTTTGGGACTTTGTTGCGACTTATAAAGAGTGTTATAGAAAAATATCAACACAGAAGACATATCTTTTAAAGTCAGCTAGAGAAGCCATACTTTTAGCAGATGAATTTGCTTCGCTTGGCATAGTTACTACCAAAACTGGTAAATATTCTCAAGTTCTTATGGAACATTTTGAGCTAATGGAGTATTTTCAAGTGCTGGTCGGTCGTGAGCATGTTACTAATCCTAAGCCTGATGCTGAACCAATTTTAAAAGCATTGGACTCTTTTGATGTGAAAAACAGAGAAGTTTGGATGATTGGTGATACAAAAATGGACCTTATTTCTGCGAAGAGGGCGGGTGTGAAGTCTATTGGTGTATTGAGTGGATATGATACTAAAGATGTGCTCAAATCCCATACTGATGTTCTCTTTGATGATGTTTATAAAGCGATAAAATGGTTAAAAAGTAGAAAAACTTCACAATGAAACTAATAAAATATATAGAGTTTAAATATCAAGCTAATTTTAAGAGCAAGTTGTCTAAAATACTCTAAAGCGAACTAAAAGAAAACATTAAACAAGTTTTTTATACAAACTAAGGAGAATATATGCTAGAAATTAGATGGCATAGTCGTGCTGGACAAGGTGCTGTAACAGGTGCTAAAGGTTTAGCTGATGTAATTTCGACAACTGGTAAACATGTGCAAGCATTTGCATTTTATGGATCGGCAAAGCGTGGAGCTGCGATGACAGCTTACAATCGTGTTGATGATAAGGTAATTATGAATCATGAAAAATTTATGGCACCTGATTATGTTCTTGTAATTGACCCTGCGTTGCTTTACACGACAGATGTTACAGTAAATCATAAAGAAAATACTGTTTACATAATTACAACGCATATGACCAAAGAGGATTTAATTGCTTCTCAGCCAAAGCTTGAAGGTAAAGAAGTTTACACTGTTGATTGTATTAAAATTGCTCAAGAAACTATTGGAAAACCAATTCCAAATACTCCAATGCTTGGTGCTTTAATGAAGATTTCAGGTATGTATGAAATGGACTTTTTTAAAGAGAGTATGATAAGAGTTCTTGCAAAACTACCACAAAAAATCATTGATGCGAATATGGTTGCAATCCAACGCGCATATGATGAAGTGAAATAAGGAGCTATTGATGGCAAATACAGGTTGGGACGAATTTGAAATCGGAGCTATGCTTCGTACATTTGACGGAAAAGTTGATGATATCGCAGGAACTAAGCAAGAAGATCGTAACTACTCTCAGAGTAGTTCTTTTAGTGCTAGTGTTGCAGATTGGAGAATAGAAAAACCAGTTTTTAACAAAGACTTTTGTATAGATTGTCAATTTTGTTGGGTATATTGTCCAGATATATCAATTATTTCAAGAGATAAGAAAATGATTGGTATAGATATGGATCACTGTAAGGGTTGTGCTATTTGTGTTGAGGTTTGTCCTACAAATCCAAAATCACTTTTAATGTTCCCAGAACAAGCAGATGAAGAAGAAGAAATCGCTGGGTGGCCAGCTAAAGAAAGTAAGGAAAAATAATGGCATTTGATAAAGTGAAATTAAAAGATATTGAAGTATGGGATGGTAACTATGCAGCTGCACAAGCAATGAGACAGTGTCAAATTGATGTTGTTGCTGCTTATCCTATTACTCCATCAACTCCAATTGTTGAAGGTTATGGAAACATGAAAGCAAATAACCTAATTGAAGGTGAATTTGTAATGGTCGAATCTGAACATGCTGCAATGAGTGGATGTATTGGTGCTGCTGCTGCTGGTGGTCGTGTTGCTACTGCAACATCTTCTCAAGGTTTTGCTCTTATGGTAGAGACACTTTACCAAGCATCTGGAATGCGTTTACCAATCGTACTTAATGTTGTAAATCGTGCACTTGCTGCGCCATTAAATGTTAATGGTGACCATGCTGATATGTATTTAGGTCGTGATAGTGGTTGGATTCAGCTTGATGCTTATTGTCCTCAAGATGCTTATGATTTAAACTTTATTGCATTTAAAGTATCTGAAGATCATGATGTTAGATTACCATGTATGGTACATCAAGATGGGTTTATGACTTCTCATACAGCCCAAGGTGTACATACTATGGATGATGATACTGCTTATAGTTTCGTTGGGGATTATAAGCCGATGAATGATATGCTAGACTTTGAACATCCTGTAACACATGGTGTTCAGACTGAAGAAGATTGGCATTTTGAGCATAAAGCTCGTCAGCATAATGATCTTATGACTAAAGTATTGCCAAAAGTTCAAGCTGCGTTTGATGATTTTGAAAAATTAACTGGTCGTAAATTTAACATTGTTGAAACATACGATATGGATGATGCTGATGTTGCAGTCGTTTGTATGGGTACGTCAGTTGAGACTGCTCGTGAAGTTGCAACTGAAATGAGAGAAAAAGGGATTAAAGCCGGTGTTGTTGGATTACGTGTTATTCGTCCTTTCCCATTCTTTGAGATTGCTGAAGCACTTAAAGACATTAAAGCAATAGCAACACTTGATCGTTCTTCACCAAATGGTGCACCAGGTATGTTATTTAATGAAATTGCTGGTTCTCTGTTTAATACACCGTCAAATCCTGCACTTTCAGGTTTTGTTTATGGTCTCGGTGGTCGTGATTTAACGAAAAAACATCTAGTAGAGATTTATACTCAACTTCAAGCAAATGTTGATGCTGGAAAACTTACAACTCCACAACAACAGTTTATCGGTGTTCGTGGACCGAAATTACAATTTTTATAAGGAGAAACTATGAGTGAAATGAAAAAAATAAAAAACTTAAAAGAGTTTTCAACATCAGCAGACCGTTTTGAAGGTGCAAACCTTCTTTGTCCTGGTTGTGCTCACTCTATCATTGTTCGTGAAGTTTTAAATGCAACGAATGACGATTTGATTCTTTCAGCATCAACAGGATGTTTGGAAGTTTGTACAGCAGTTTACCCCTACACTTCATGGGATGCTTCTTGGATACATATCGGTTTTGAAAATGGTTCAACAGCTGTTGCAGGTGCTGAAGCTATGTACAATGCACTTAAAAATAAAGGTCGCCTAAAGCAACCAGATCGTAATCCTAAATTTGTATCTTTCGCAGGTGATGGTGCTTCTTATGATATCGGTTTTCAGTGGATTTCTGGATGTATGGAACGCGGTCATAATATGATGCATGTTGTTTTAGATAATGAAGTTTATGCAAATACAGGTGGACAGCGTTCATCTTCTACTCCTATCGGTTCAAGTACTACAACAGCACCTGCTGGTAGTTCAAGCTATGGTGAGAAGAAAAACAAAAAAGACATGATTGCTATCATGGCTGCTCATCAGATTCCATATGCTGCACAAGTTGCACCAAACAAATGGAAAGATATGGTGAAGAAAATTCAACATGGTATGCAAGTTGAAGGTCCTGTATTTATTAATGCTATCTCTCCATGTACAACAGAGTGGAAATTTGATCCTAAAGATACAATGCACATCACTGATTTAGCAACAGATTCTTTAGTATTTCCTCTTTATGAGATTATTGATAATCATGAGTTAAATATTACTTATAGACCTAAAAATGTTGTTCCTGTTGAAGAATATATGGCAGCTCAAGGTCGTTTTAAACATCTTTTTAAAGATGAGTATAAATATTTGATTAAAGAGTGGCAAGATAGAGTTGATGAAAAATGGGCGTATCTGCAACGCCGAGAAGAAGCTCGCGTTTAAAAGATTATAGCTTTTACGCATCTTGCACAAAAATTCAGTACGGTAGGCTTATAGCCTTACCTTTACTGAATATTTTGCACAATCTACATAAAATCTATAACTTCCTCACTTCAACAAACATAAATCAAAATACGATAAAATACATTCATTAAATAAACAAGGATTTTACTATGCCATTATTAGACTCATTTACAGTTGACCATACAATTATGCCAGC
>JASFZD010000049.1:0-24831 GCA_045046645.1 Sulfurimonas sp.
AAAACAGTATAATTAAAAAAGTGTAAAATTATTCCGCCTAAAAGTGAAAAGAAAAGCCCAAACGAAATAATATTTACTTGTAGTGCGATGTAAACAGCTCTTTTTTCTAGCGGTGCTAGTTTTAAAATCAAGTTACCAGATGCAATTCTATTACCATCAATCGCTCCTCCAATTATAAAAAATATAAACATATATTCGTATAAAGATGTAGCGTTAAACGCAACTATGATAGCAAGAAGATATAAGATGATAGAGACATTTGCAGTAAGTTTATTACGCCCTTGTCCACTGAGTTTTCCCCATAAAAAATTACTTAACATTGCCCCTACCATTTGTGTTGTTATCAAACTCCCTATGGCAATGCCGCTCAAGTTTATTTTCACTTGTGCATCTAAGATGATAAAAGGCAAAGATATTAGATATCCGTAAGCTAGGAGAAAAGTACTGAGTTGTATCTGTAACTCTCTGTCTCCTTGTAAGGTAGCTAAAGAGTTTTTTAAAAACTTTTTAAATGATTTTTCTTTTTGAGATACTTCTTCTTTATATGGTTCATCTATTGTTCCAAACGCGATGTAACCAAAACCCATCAAAAAGGAGCTGATGATAAAAAGATAGCCATAACTTTGAGGTGCCTCAAAATGTTCTAAAATATACGCAGCAAACATACCACTAATCAGACCACCAAAGGCACTAAAAAATTGTCTATATGCCATTGTCTTCCCACGAAATTTATGAGAAAAAATCTTTGCAATGATATCTTTAAAATATATCGCTCCAAATCCAGCACTAAAAGAAAAAACAAAAAGACCTATACCGATGGAAAAAAGTGTAAAATTTGGATAATCATCTCCAAAAAATACAATCACAATACCTATAAAAAACCATGCAAGAAATCTAATAAAAAAAACTCGTCTTAGATATGGAAGCATACGATGATAACTTTGTGCTTGGAAAGCTGCAAACAGTTGTACTAAGATTGCACCACCACGAAGCAAAGATGAAAAAAGACCAACAAGCATAGAACTCCCACCAAAGTAGTTGATAATTAGTGGCAGTATTGTTGAGGGTTCAGCTATTGTAGTACCGATAGATAAAAAGAAACCATGTAAAATATTTCTTACATGGTTAGAAAATTTATCCATTTAACATTTCATAAGCTTCATCTATACTCTTTGCCTTTTGCGTTACAAAAAGAAATATAGCTGCGTTTAGAGTAGCTAGTTTAAGATACTCAACTGAAGGGTTATTGAGTTGATTAAGTGAATCTTCAAGCGTAATAGTTTCCCAAGATTTTGTATACTTGATTCCATAGTGTGCTGGATCAACTATGATTTCATCTACATTTTTACCATCAACCATCCATAAACGACCTTTACTGAAAAGTTCAGGAGTCCCCTCATTTCCTTGAATTAGTGCAAATCTTTTGTACCTATCAGAAAATATTTCTGCATACTTCTCAACATAAGGTTTATGAAATACTCCTGTTATTGCATATTCGCTATTTGCAACACGAGGTAGTTTTTCAATTGTGTTAAAACCAGTACGAAGACCAAGTCTCATGCGTATATCTGTCAAATCATGAAGCTCTTTAAAAAACTCTTCTCTATCAAAATAGTGTAAATTTGAAGTAATTTCTATATTTGTGCATATATCTTTAATGGTTATTCCATCTTTAGCTGGTTGCTTATCATCACCTATAACTACTAAGTTAAGCCCTGACTCTTTGAGGACTTTTGCAACAAGTGGAAAGATATAAGGATTTTTTGCCTTTCCATCAAATGGGTACCCAAGTTCAATCGAGTCTTTCACTGTTGTATTTTTTATGTAAGCATCACATGCTTTAATTGCACCCCTAAACTCATCATTTGTTTCAGGTTTAAGTCTCCAACCCAGTAAAAACGCAGCAATTTTTTCACTATGAACACTTTGATCGAGAATCTGCTTCATCATATCTTCACTCTCTGCTAAGCTTAAATCTCTATTACCTTTTGGACCTGTTCCCACTGCATGTATGTATTTGTTAAATTCCATTTTTTTCTCTTTTAAATAATATATTTTAGTGTATCAAATTAGGGTAAATAGAGATATTTTAAGCCATTAATTGATATATTACTATCTCACTTCTAAGGATAATCATGACAGAACTTCGAGACTATAAACTTTTTAAACATTTAGATGATGAAAAGTTCAAACTACTCTCTACATTTTTACAAAAAAAACACTACACTAAAGGTTCTGTCCTTTTTTATGAAAAAGAGATACCAACTTCTTTAACTCTACTGATAGAAGGTATTTTAAAGGTTTATAAAACTGACTTGAAAAACAATGAAATTATCATGCATAGATTTAAACCTAAAACTATGGTGGCTGAAATGGCTGTTCTTGAGGGTATTCCTTATCCTGCCTCTGCTGCGTTTGAAACAGATGGAACTGTTATTGAAATTGATTTTAATAAGTTTAAAGATGGATTTTTAAGTGATAAAACTATAGCACTTGAAATGTTTAAATCTTTATCAAAAAAGATTATTTATCTTGAAAATGTTATTGCTCTAAATGTCGTGCTAGATTCCGTTCCTCGTTTAGCTAAGTTTATTTGTGAACACCAAGGTGAACTTAACACTCTTAAAAATTATCAGTTAGCTGAATATCTACATATGACACCCGAGACACTCTCTAGAACATTTAAAAAACTACTTGTTTTAGACTTAGTTTCCAAAGATGGCAACGGATATAGTATTAAAAACAGAGAAGGTTTGCACGTACTATTTGAATAAACTTTTCATTATTGATTAATATCACTTTTATTCTTCTTATATTTTGCTAAACTTGTAAGAAGTATAACAAGTGAGGTAATGCAGATGTATAATTTACTACTTTTAATCACTTTTATTTCTATATTAAACGCAGCTTCATCGCAAGAGATAAGACAATTAGCACTTTTTAAAGGTCTTCAACCTATTCCACAAGATTATCATAAGTTAATAAAAATGGTTGATGATTCTAATAATCCAATGAGTATTCAAAAAATCTTTTTAGGTAAAAAACTATTCTTTGATAAAAATCTATCAATTAGTAGAAAAATTGCCTGTGCAAAATGTCATGATATAAACAAAGGTGGAGAAGATGGTCTACCTACTGCAGTTGGTCATAACAAGCTTAAAAATCCAAAGCACCTTAACACTCCTACCGTTTTAAATACTGCATTTTCTAAGCATCTTTTTTGGGATGGAAGAGCTAAAAGTTTAAGGGAGCAAGCTAAAGGTCCTATGCAAGCGCCTTTTGAGATGAATGCAACACCTGAATTGATAGTCAATCGTGTAAAAGAAAATCTAGAGTATAAACAACTTTTTGCAGAAGTGTTTGAGGGGAACAACACAATAACATTTAATAACATTACTAAAGCTATCGCAGTGTATGAAAAAACTTTGACTACAAGATCAGCCTATGATAAGTTTTTAGAAGGTGACGATAGTGCTATCTCCAAACAAGCACAAGAAGGTCTTGAACTTTTTATAAATTTAGGATGTAAAGCTTGTCACTTTGGACCAGCCATTGGAGGACAAAAAATACAAAAATTTCCTTTGCGAAACTATAATAGTATCATTAACTTAACTTCATATTACGACGACAAAGAGAAGAAACAACATTTTAAAGATATCTCATTAAATTTCAAAAAACGACATCCTTATCCATTTAAAAATATAGGTGGATTTTTAGGCAAAGATGATTCTAAATATTTTCGTGTTCCTATTCTTAGAAATATCTCACAAACAGCGCCCTACTTCCATAATGGAGCGATAAAAGAGTTAAAAAAAGCAATCTTTATAATGGGGAAATATCAAATAGGTGTAGAACTAAGTAAAGAACAAATTGAGAAAATCGAAGCTTTTTTAAAATCACTTGAGGGTAAGTTAGTAGATTATAGTTTGAACAATAAAGAATAACTTGATAAAATACATCTAATATTATATATAGGAATACCATGCTTTTTCATGACGCAATTATTATCTTAGTTATGACTTTTCCAATGTTTATCTTTACTATTATTGTTGGTATTAAACTTGCCAATTATTTAGAAGTGAAATATAATATTAATGAATTTAACAAACGCTTTATAATGCTTAGCAGTACATTTTTGTTTTCATTAACATTATCTACTTTACTATATTATATTTAGGTTGGCACTATGATTAAAATTATTTTACTTTTGAGTTTAGTTTTTACTCTTTATGCTGGGGATGAACTCTCCGATGCTTTTGCAAACAAAAATTATCAAAAAGCCTTTACGCTTTTACAAAAAGCTTCTGACAATGGTGATGTTAATGCTAAGTATAATCTAGCTTTAATGTACTACAGAGGGGATGGAACAAAACAAGATATTCCAAAGAGTTTAGAACTTTTAGAAGTCGCTGCCAAACAAGGGAATGAAAAAGCTTTACAAAACATTGGTCGCGTTTATATGCAGATTATTAAATTTGATAAAGCTATTTACTGGTTAGAAAAAAATGCAAAACAAGGCGATAAAAATGCCTACTATCTTTTAGCAGAAATTTACTGCTCACAGGAGAAGTTTGCCCTTGCTAAAAAGTGGGCAAACAAGTCCATCAAAAGTGGAAATGTAGAATCTAAAATATTATACAAAGAGTGTCAGTTAGACAAGTACTAAGCACCTTCTTTAAACCATTTTAACTGTTCTCTAAGCTCTACAACTTTTCCAACAACGATGAGTGCTGGTGTTGGGATGCCTTTTGCTTTTTGTGTTATATCTGCTAGCGTTCCTACTACTACAGTTTGCTCTTGTGTTGTGCCCTTTGATATCACTGCACAAGGACAATCTTCTTCTTTTCCTATTTCTATAAGTTTTTTAGCAATCTTAGGAAGATTATGTAGACCCATTAAAAAGATTATTGTATCATCTGTTTTATAGTTTTCCCAAGGTATCTGAGACTCTTTTTTGTTTGGTGATTCATGACCAGTTACAACACGAAAAGAGACAGCAATACCACGGTGAGTTACAGGGATTCCTGCATAAGCAGGTGCACTAATTGCAGAAGTTATTCCGGGAATGATATCAAACTTAATATCTCTTTCATATAGATAAGCAGCCTCTTCTCCACCACGACCAAAGACAAATGGGTCACCACCTTTTAGTCGTACAACAGTCTCATGCTTTAGTGCATGTTGATAGATTGTTTCATTGATATCATCTTGTGGCATAATATGTCTTCCATCTTCTTTGCCAACATACACAAATTCACATCCATCTTTTGCTTCTTTTAAAATCTCCGGATTTGCAAGACGATCATAAATTATTACATCTGCTTTTTGTGTAACTCTTAAAGCTTTCACGGTCATTAATTCAATATCACCAGGACCTGCGCCTGTTAAGTATACTCTACCCATTATTTAACCTCATTATAGATAAATATACCAGATGGTTTTTTCACTGTAAAGATTTCTCTTATTAAGAACCAGTTCTTAATTCTTATAACTGCTATCTTATTTGTGTCATTTACAGAGACATAGAGATAATCTTTTTCTGTAGACCATCTTACATGTAAAACTTTTCCATCAAATTCAAATCGTTTTATTATTTTAAGTGTTTTAGTATCTATGATTTGTATAACAGGAAATTTTTTACCACTAAAGGTGACTGCCAAATATTTTTTATCTGGAGACAAAGAAGTAAAAACTGGTAATCCTTCTGTTTTGATAGCTTTTACAAATTTAAAGTCAGGTGTATAAACTAAAACTTTATTATCACCAACTGCAGGTATAAATACATTTTTATTACTAATACTCCAAAAACCAAAATGCGGAACTTTAAGAACAGGTTTTCTATCGCCTAAAAGAATATCAATTTTTTTATATTCCATAGTATCTAAGTTAACTACACCGAACCATGGACTTTTGAAAAAACCAGCTATAAAATTATTATCTTTAATCATAGCATCAAAAGGCATGACACCGACATCATCGAACTCTTTATAGATTTTAAACTTTGGTATACCTTTACCTTCGTTTAAATCCTCAAGAACAGTAATTTTATCATTATCCATTTGAGAGAAAACAAGATAATTTTTATATATTTTTATACCAACATTTCTTGAACCTGTTTTTATTTTTTGAATAGGGTTTAAATCTCTATCTAAAATATCCACACTTTTATCATCATAATTAGCAACTGCAATATAATATTCATTAATTACAAAACCAATGGCACTTTTACTTGTTCTATATTCAGCAAGTTTTTTTTCACTTCTTGGATCAAACTTCACAACATAACCATCACGAGATATGATATAACCATCATTTTTATAAAATTTTATTACACCATGGTTCATATTATGCATATTTTCCATGTGATTTCTTGGGAGTGCATTTTCAATTACAGCGATTGAATTACTTTCTCTTTCAACTACAAACACTTTTTCAGCTGGCTTTACATCAGCATACAAAGAGAGTGCAACAACAGCACCTATTATTATTTTTTTTAACATTAACTTTTCCTTCTTTCGTCTTCAGTTAAATAACACGACGGATCTTCACTCCATAAATCACCAGTTATCGCATAAGCTCTTGCTCTTGATCCACCATTACATATATCTATCTGTTCACAGTTTTCACAAATACCAGCTAATTTTCTTGGATAAACTCTTAACTCATCTAAAAGTTTTCCACTTTGCCATATATCTCCAAAATCTTCTTCTATAATATTACCAACTGTCAGCGGAAAAAATGGATCAGGTCTTACATCCCCTTCACTGTTGATATTTAAAAGATTTCTACCAGCAGAGTTTCCACCCCACTTAACCAACCTTTCTCTCATCTTTGATTTTAGTTCTGGATATCTTGAAGCAAATTCATTTAAAAATAGTATCGCATCTTGTTCCATATTTCCAGTTACAATCTCTATATCACGACCTGTTTCATAATACTCAAATGCTTTTTTCAAAATAAACTCAACTGATTTTCTTCTCTGCTCTTTAGAAAGATCCATTTTTAAGTTATCTAATCCTCGCCCTGAATATACAAGATGTGATACATAAATCTTTGGAATATTTTCTCTTTCAGCTAAATCAAATATATACTCTAATGATCCTAAAGTCTCTTTGGTAATAGTATATCTTATGCCAACTTTTGCCCCTGTTGCGTTTGCTAACTTGACTGCTTTTAAAGTCTCAACAAATGCACCTTTTAAACCACGAAAATGGTCATGAGTCTCTGCATCACCATCAATACTTACTCCAACATAGTTAAATGTATCTACAATTTGTTGGATATTTTTAGTCGTAAAATAAAGACCATTACTTGAGAGGTAGGTAATAATACCATTTTCTTTACAAAAATCAGCTATCTCAAATAAATCTTTCCGCGTAAGTGGTTCACCGCCTGAAAAAATAATAAACTTTATTCCATTAGCTTTCATCTCTAAAATTGTTTTTTTAATCTGCTCTGTTGTTAAAGTATCTACTTCATCAAGTGTTGATTTTGAGTAACAATGCAAACAAGAAAGATTACATCTATTAGTAAAGTTCCAAATGGCTATAGCACCACTTAAAGTTCTTTCTGGTTTATCTTCTATTACTGAAGATATAAGGTTGGAGAGTCTAAACATTATTTACCTTTATAGGAGAGGATATAATCAGATATCAAATCTAATTCTTCTGGATCTAAATCAAACTGAGTCATAACAGTTCTTTTGTAACCAAATTTTTTATACATCAACTCTGGTGATGATATATATGCCATAATACCTGCTTTTGTTCTTTTGTTTGCTATTTGTGAAAAAGGAGGACCAAACGCCATTGCTGTTTGATGATGACACCCCCAACAATAGGTTTCAAATACTTTTTTTCCATCTAAATTATCTGCTGATAAAAAAGAAGAAAACAGTAAAGTAGCTAATAGATATTTTTTCATAATTGCTCGTTTTTTTTTGAATAATTATACATAAATTTTATATTAAAAAGATAAATAGATGAGAGAAATAAAAAAGTTATACATAATCTTCCCCAAAAGGGGAAAATAAGAAGCTTACGCTCCTGGAATTGTTTGTCTGTGCTCGATAGAGTAAGTAAAAGTAGGTGTTGTTAAACCTTTAATGTATTTAACAAATTTACCTGTTTTAGCTTCATAGATACCGATACGACCTGCATTCCACTCAGAAACCATTGTCCAGTGACCATGGTTTGCTGGCTCAGCATGTAAAATACGAGGAACGATTACTTTTCCTTTTTTGTTTTTCACAGTAGGAACTTTCCAGCTATAAAGAGTTTTATGTGTTACAGGATCAGTAATAGTACCTCTTTTTGTACCAACAGTAAGGATTCTATCTGTTTCAAGAGTTTGCTTATTGATTAAGTAAATTTTGTTCCAGTTTGATGGTCCACCTAGAACACAATCAGACCAAATAAATGGAGTGTGCTCACTAGTTCCAATAAAAAGTCCACCACCAGCAGTTTTAACATTTTTTACAACATCCCAGTTATTATCCCAGATTACAACATCACCAACATTCATACTATTTGTAGCGTGAACTTGACCATATTTTTCATTGTACCAAGAAGAACCCTGACCTGGGTGTGGCTTAGTACCTGGACCTGTATAAACTTTAGCAACTAAAGATTTAGTTTTAAAGTCAACAATACCCATAACATCACTACCTTGTGATGCTTGCATTAAGTAACGACCAATCTCTTTACCTTCATTCTCAAAACCATCATGTAAGATTTTACCGATATTTGGAATATCACCAACGATTGGGTAACCTGGCTTAGAGTAATCTACAATATACACATGACCTGCATCTTTAAGTGCAAATGCGATATATGGACCATACGGAGTATCATAAACACCAGCTACACGAGAACTACCAATATTACCATCTGTGTCAATAACACTTGATGTTGGATATACTTTTAATGGCTCAAGAGTCATAGCATCCATAAGAATTGCACCACCTGGTACATAGTTTCCTGCCATTAAGTATTTACCATCTGGAGAAACTGCAAGACCACGAGAGTCAGTACCAACTTGACATTGAGCAATTTTTTGTTGACCTGGAGAGTTAAGATCAAACATCGTTACTAGACCTGAACGAGAGATAGAGTACGCATAACGAGGCTGACGCTTGTTTGTTACTGTAACATGCACAGCAAATCCAGCTGGATGGCGAGAAAGAATCTTACCACTTGTTCCATCAACAAAAACAACACGAGCTGCATCTCTTTCTGTTACAAAACAGATATCTGTATTTTTCTTAACATCTACTGCATGCGGATATTTCTTAGCAAGAGCAACTCTATCGTTCAGATTTTTCCAACCAGCTTTAACAGCTTCTAGAGTTAAAACCTTAAGTTTTTTACCTTTAAAGTGTTGTAGATAATCAACCATCTTATCTGCGTCACCCTTGTTCATCTTCTCTGAAAATGGTGGCATTGCTGTACCAGCACGCCCATTCATAATAGTTTCAGCTAGCATGTAAGCATTTTTCTTTTTAATCTGAGTAGGACGAAGATCAGAACCAACACCACCTTCATGGTTTGGACCGTGACAACCTTGACACTCTTTTTCGAACATTTTTTCAACATTCATACTAGATGTTCCAGCAAATAAACTTGACGACGCTGCAGCTGCGATAATTGTCGCAGAAATAACTAATTTATTAAATTTCATTTTATATCTCCTCTTAATTTGTAAAGATACAGTAAGACTCAAAAGAGTCTTACCGACTAACTTTCCTCAGATAAACGCTTTTTTTCTTGATAATATATTGCTATCATCGGAAGGATGATAATAGTATGTAGAAAAAGTGTTAAAGTCAAAGGACCTTGATTTAACCAACCAAAAAAGCTTGGTACCACATCTGTAAACGCTTCAAACATTTTTCACTCCTTATTTTTGATGTACTAATTTTTTACCAGTTGTTAATAAATCCATAACTAAAAGGATAAAACCAGTAAAAACAACCACACCCATGATTAGTCTCCAATCCATAGCTTGTGTAAACCATGCACCTGACTGTCCATCAAAGTAACCTGCCCAAGTAGCACCCATTTGTGCACGACTCACAATTACCTGAACATAACCAGCGATAGTTAATGCAGCTGTCATTCCCAACATACCAAGAGCAATTAAGCTCGTTGACCAGATAGAGAGTTTTGTATGGTGCATAACTTTTAAACCATTAGTACCTTGAATAGCAAGATAGAACATACCAATCAAGATAGTTGCATAAGCACCAAAGAATGCTAAGTGACCATGTGCTGCAGTAAACTGTGTACCGTGAGTATAAAGGTTTACTTGTGGTAGTGTATGGAAGAATCCCCAAACACCTGCACCCAAGAAGTTACCAAAAGCATTCATAACAAACCAAGTAAATGCAGGCTTATTATTAACAATGTGACCATCTATAGCATGACCAGTTTCAGCTTCAGCCATTTGAAGACCTGTTTCTTTACCCCAGTCATATAGAACATGTACAAACATTGCAACAAGTGGCAATGGTTCTAATGCACTAAATAATGCTCCAATTTCCCACCAGTACTCAGGTGTTCCAATCCAGAAATAGTGATGACCCAAACCTAAGATACCAGAACCAAATAGCATAGCTACTTCAATCCATAACCACATTTCAACAACTTTACGATGTGCACCAATCATAGTGATAAGACCGTAAGCTGCGATAGCACCAACAAAAACTTCCCATGTAGCTTCAACCCATAAGTGGATTACCCACCACCACCAATACTGATCCATAGAGATATTATCTGTAAAGAACATACCTGCTAAGTAAAGACCAGCGAAGGCAATCATATCTGCCATAAGTACTGTAACTATACCTGTTTGTTTTCCTTTCATTCCTGTCAAGAAAAGATTTGCAACAAATCCAAGTACTACAACAACGATGCCATAATCTGCCCAACGAGGTGCTTCAATATACTCACGACCCTCTGTAATAAACCAGATTGTAGTATCACTTGCTGGTCCAACTTGAACCAAAAGATATACTAAAACAACAACAACGATAGCTGCTGCAAAAATCCAAAATAGTAATTTACCTATTTTGATTCCAACAGTCTCTATACCTGTTTCATCTGGTAATAACCAATAAACAGAACCAAACATTGCAAACACCATCCATACAACAAGTGCATTGACATGAACAATTCTAGCAATCGAGAAGTCTAAAATTCCATAAAGAAAACCTGGCATAACAAACTGAATAGCTGCTACCAAACCAAAAAGTAACTGAGCTCCAAAAATAATAGCTGCAAAAGTAAAATACCATGTTGCTAACTGTTTTGACTCAGAACCAATACCTGTTAAATGACTACTTGCCATGAACTGCTCCTTCCATTCTTCCAAAGTTTCTTGGAAAACCATTTGTATCTATTGAAGACATATGCTTAAGGAATGTAACTAAACCTTTAGCCTCTTCAGCTGTAATACCAAGATCTGGCATCATACGAGCATGTGTTGGATAAAGATTTGGATGTTGCAAGAACTCAGCCATTGCTTCTTCTTTAGTATCTTTTCCTGTCATAGCTTGTAATGGTCCAGTTGGTCCCCATGCTGGATCTAACCATGCTTTTGTTAAATCTGGTGCATAATAAGCTCCATTTCCAAGAAGTGTATGACAAGCCATACAGTTTTTTGCTTGTGAACCTAATTTACCTAAGTGAAGTAATCCTCTAGCTTCTTTTTCTGAGTAATCATTTCTTCCAAAAAACATCTCTTTTTCACCTATTACTGGAACTTCATGACCACGAGTTGCATCCATTTCATAAGTAATTTTATAATTAATAACAGTAGGTCCTGGAACCCTCTTTGTTACACCATTTTGTAAATCTGCATCATTACCCATTGCGATTTGACCCATTGTGTCAAAAGTCAACCAAATTAGTAATAGCGATGCAAACCCTGTAACCCATGTCGCTGATCTTTGCCAGAAACGATTGTCTGTCCATACAGATTTATTAGCCACTGTACTCTCCTTATTCATTTTCTTCATGAACTTGATTTTGCATATAGTAGATTGCATGAGGAAGTAACAAGTACCCAATCATAGCAACCACTAATGCTTTTGCAGTAAATTCACCTACATGCATCAAGCTTCCCATTATATACAAACAGTAAGCAGTAACTATCCAAAACAGATATGCAAAAGGCATAGCCCATTTTTTCAAAAAACCAACCTTCACTGCTGTATATATACCAACGTAGAATCCTCCAAAGAGCATAGAAAGTGCCGATGAGACAAATATAGGCAAAAAATTATTTACTTCAATATCTTGCGTAGCAATAATTTGACTTATCATTTTCCATAACCTTAAATTAAATTAAACTTTTAGAGTTATTCGTATTCTATTATAATTTAACTATAATCATGTTGACTTATATCAAGAATAGTCAAAAAGAATCTATTATCTCTTCGATATCTTGTTCCATCATTACACCTGTTGCATTTAAAAGCATATTTTGTGCATCTCTATAAATAACCATCGTTGGAACTTCCATAACATCATACATCTCGGCTAACTCTGCTGAGTCTGTACAATCTATCTCTAAGACAGATACATCTTCTCTCTCTTCTTCTATCTCTTCAAGCTCAAAACCAAGTGCCATACATGCATCACAATAAGGGGATACAAACTTTAAGATAACTGTATTTCCTTTACTAAATTCATTTGCTAATACATCATGAAAATTTTGTCCATTTACTTCTATTAGTGCCATTATAAATTCCTATTATTTAAAAGATAGATAATTCTGTTTTTGTCGTAAAAAGCTCTAGAGCTTTAGTTCCGACTAATGAGTTTCCCTGTTCATTGAGTCCAGGAGACCAAACGCAGATACCCATAAGATTGGGTACCACTGCAACTATGCCCCCACCGACACCACTTTTTGCTGGAAGCCCTACTCTATAAGCAAAATCCCCAGAAGCGTCATAATGTCCACAAGTTAACATCACTGCGTTTATGCGTTTTGATTGAGAAGGGCTAATATACCCAGACTGAGTGATGGGATCTGTTCCATCATTGGCAAGGTAAAGCATAGAACGAGAGAGCATATTTGTATTCATCTCTATGGCACAATGCTTAAAGTAAGTACGAACAACATCTGTTGTATCATTATCAAGATTGTTGAAACTTTTCATAAGATTTGCAAGGGCTAGATTTCTGTAGCCATGTTCCATCTCAGAAGAGGCTACTAATGTATCTGAGTCTATTGATATATCATCAGCAATAGATTGTATAAACTCTAAAACTTCCCTATAAGCTACTTTATCATCTTTATAAAAAGAGATAAGAGAATCAGTTACATTTATTGCACCTGCGTTTATAAAAGGGTTTCTTGGTTTGCCATGTTCGTACTCTAACTGCACAAGAGAATTAAAAGGATTACCTGATGGTTCACGACCTATGCGTTTGTAGAGTTCTTTTCTGTAACATTTCAATGCCAAAGTAAAACTAAAAACTTTGGAAATACTTTGAATTGAAAAGAGTGTATCACAACATCCAACACTATATTGTGTACCATCAAACAGTGTAATAGTCATAGCAAACTGCTCAGGATTTACACTCGCTAATGCAGGAATATAATCCGCAACTTTTCCACCATTTAAAAGTGGTGTAACTTCTTCTTGTATTTCATTTAATATTGATTGATAATTCACAACAACAATCCTAATTCTTTTATTATTTTGACAACTTAATTCCGAACAATTTTAAACTTTTTGCACCCTCATAATAAGGTTTCCATAATTTAATTGTAATAGGAACACTAATATTAAGTAAAAATACGGTTAAAATTAAAATATTAAACTGCTCTATATTAATAATTTTTGACTGCACAAATGATATATTTAAGACTATAAACGCAAGCTCTGCTCGACCTAACATTCCAAAACCTATCATTATCGATTCATGCCATTTATATTTTCCTGTATATTTCGCTGCAAATGTTGCAGATAAAATTTGAAAAACAAATACCAAACTAAATAAAACCAACACAGCTGGAATAATTTTTATAAACATTTCTAAATCAAACACAATCTTTGCACCTAAATTAACAAAGAAAATTGGTCCCACTATCGTAAAAGCCAAATGGTCAATAACAAATTTTGATTTGTCATAATTATCATCTTGAACAATTTCATTCTTGCTATAAAATAAAAAATAATCTTTTTTCAAAAATAGACCTGCCATATAGGCACCGATAGCAGGATGAAATCCAAATACATGAGCTATCGTTCCTACTGACATAGCAATAAAAACCATGATAAGAGGAGTAAATTCACCTTGGTATACAACTAAAAGTTTTCTAATTCCCAATAAAGTATAAATTTTTGATATCTGAAAATCCATTTTTTGTAACAGATTTGAATTAGAATGTTGTTTTTTAGGTACCTTTTCAGGAAACGCAACAAGACCTATAACTAATACAATCAAGAAAAATACAACAACCTTGCCAATAATGACAAATAAATCATTTAAATTTAAACCTGTAATATCACCCGAACTACTTGACAAAGCAAGCGGAACTATAATAGCTACGCCAATTAGAGATAAAATATCATCAATCACAGCAGCAGTCATTATACCTGTTGCTGCTGTTGACTTATGCATGTTTTCACTTCTTAAACTCATCATTGTTAGACTAACAGCCGTAGCAGTCATAGTCAAACCCCAAAGCATAGCAGCATTCTGGTCGTACCCTAAATATGATGCCGTTAAGTAACCAGCGAGGAATGGAAATATAGCCCCTATAATTGCAATGCCCATTCCACGTTTAAGTCCCTCTACAAAATGTTGCAAATTTTCATCAAAACCTAAAGCAAACATTATAAAAATAATTCCCCATTCTCCAATATGTTCAATAATTTCATGATGAGAAGGAAGCAATCCAATATTACTAGCAATAGAACCAAATATGATAAGCCACAATACGTCAACTGAAGATGTTTTTTTTGATATGATTTTAGAGAGGATAACAATGGCTAAAATTATTGTAGAAAAAAGCCATATATTGTCAGTATTGTGCATTACCTACCATCCTTAATTCTTACATATTATCAAGAGTAAGCTTAAGGAATAATTGACCGTTATTTCTTCTTTGAGAGTTCTTCGATAGTTTCACCTGTAAGGTCTTCTATCTTTACTCTTTGCTCTGCCATTTTTACTCTTACATCATCCATGACGGGAGGCAAAATATCATCGTCTTTAAGCCATTTCACTTCATCCACATGACCACCGTAATCTAAACCAAACTCTTCAACTTTTTTTTCAAGTTCTTCAATACTTAAGCAAGATTCTACTCTTCCATCAACTGTATCTTTAAGTTCTATATACCAGTTGTCTGTATCATCCATTTTGATGGTAGCTTCAAAAACAACAGCCATTATTTATCTTTTGTCGCATCAAACTGTTTTGCAAAACCATATAAGTCTTTTTTCTTTAAGTCACCATTGTAAACTATGTTTTTAGGATCTACATTATCATCGTTTAGCATTTTAGGAACAACATTCGCGTTACCTATTACTTCCATATGTGCATCTAGTTCATCTGCACTATAAGCCATCTGCATATCAGCTGCAATCACATGAGGTATAGCTTCTATTACTCTTAATTTATTTAGTTCTTCACTAACACCCTCACCTTCTATCGTGATAATTATTCTACCCTTTTCATCATGTAAATGATAATCACACTCTGGTGTATTTTTTAAAGCTTCAACAACCTCATCTAAAAATTTTGGTAGTGTTTGCACTACTATACTTGATACATTCATTTAATATTCCTCGTTTAATAATTTTATTCGTAAGTAACTCTTCTTGTCTTCTCACCATTTTCTAATCGTATTTTATCATATAATTTTTGGTATGTTAACTTTTCTTCATAAGTTACTGGTGTTCTAAGCGATTTATACTCAACTAACTTTCCATTTTTATACACACCAGACACTATAGCTTTTACCCAGTAAAATCCTTTGTCTTTTCGAAGGTTTTTAACGATGCCTGTCCACTTTTTTTTCATATGAACTGTTTCCCACAAACCTGCAAAAACAGAGCTAGGCATATCAGGATGTCTAACTATACTATGAGGCTTTCCTAAAAGTTCTTCTTCCTCATATCCACTGATTTCACAAAATGTTTCATTGGTATAAGTAATGTTTCCATTTAAATCTGTCCTAGAAATGATAAGTTCTTGTTCAGGTACTTCAGTTTCTATTAAAAATTCACTCTCATTATATTCCATCATCAAACTCCTATTTTAGCTTATATAAGTTTATTTTTTTACTTGCACCAGATACTAAAAACTCTTTTTCACTTAAAAAAAGTATTTTTGAAAGTGTACTTCTATTGCCACCAAAAACACCCAAAGTTGATTTTGTTTTTCGATTAAAAAGTGTTACATCATTGTTTACATTACTTGAATAAGCAACGATGTTAGCACTTGGAGATAATCCTACGCTATAGATAAAAAAGTTAGATGATTTGTAGTATGATGTGTTAAGTATCGTATCATACACAACAAGGCGTCTATCTTTTCCAGCTGTAACGATGATGTCTTTTGTATAATCAACCTGAAAAACATTATCTAAATTTTGGTTCGTAAATGATTTTAGGTGTGTCCCATCTTTAGTTAAGAGAAGTTGCAAATCTCCACTCTCATCTGCCACGACTACCTTCGTCTTATCATCACTTAAATCAAAGTCAGAAAATGTAGATGCTGATGATGCAACTCTATAAATTGATTTTTTATTTTTAATATCATACGAAATAATTTCATCACTCATAAGTGCTAAAAGCATTCTGTCTTTATCTAAAAATTTTGCTTTTGAAACAGCCAATTCATCAGAATCAGAAATCAGTAAACGCAGGCTATTATTTTCATAAAGATAGATTCTATTATAACCTTTAAGCCCTTGAGATAGTATCAAGATTTTTCCATCTAAAATATCTAAAGTAAATATTTTAGCGTCAATCACATCTCCTGTAAAATCTTCTATCTGATCTATTTGAATTTTTTTTATAATTTTTCTACTCTTCATATCAAATACATCTACGCAACTTGCATCTGTAGAAGCATATAAAAGCCCTTTGCTAACAACCATATCTGTCACATTACCACTAGCTTTATACTCAAGAGTGGCTTTTTGGATTTTAGCTCCAAAAAGTGTTATGCTTAACATAAACACTAAAAATATATATCTCATTAAACTATTTCCACCTTTATGGCTTGGACTGGGCATCGACTTATACAAAAGCCACAAGAAGTACAGTTATCATTTATCTCTGGCATAAACATAGCTTTAAAATCTATAGCATTGTCTATACATGGGTCTTTGCATGAAAAACACATTACACCCTCCCAGCTCACACATTCATTTTTATTAATTACTATCTTAACATCTATATGCTTTTTATTTTCTAGTGTTAAAACACCAAATTCACAAGCATCTACGCAATCATCACAGTAAGTACATCCATTTTTTGAAAAATCAAGATATGGAGTCTTATCTTGGGCTATTTTTATAATTTCTACTTCACAAACAGTGGCGCATTTCGCATCACATTTACTACACTCATTGTGAAATAGAGACTCATCACTATTGTAAGGTGGTCTTACTAATTTCTCTGGCTTCTTCTTAGCTGCATTTTTTACAGAGGAAGCAAGAGAACTAAAAAGTTCTCTTCTTTGCATATTTAATGGTGGAGTGATCCAGCTTGTGAATTTTTATTAGCAATATCTTCTGCAGTTACATCAGAATCTTTACCAACAGTATCCAAACTTTTCTCTACTTGCTCATCCCAGTGAGATCTAAATGCACCATCGTCACTTAAATATTGTGGTTGAAATTTATTTTCAGTAATAAGCGCAGCATTTGATTGCGGAGCATGACACTGAACACAGTTAAATCTACCCTCGTAAACCTTAGTAATCTTTTTGATACTTACTTGATTTTTAAGATTATCAACACCATAAACAAGTTTTCCATCAACTATCTTGTTGACCGGTCTCATATTTAAAAAGTGAGATTTCGGAATTGATGTAGCACCAACCATCTCTGCAACTTCTGGCTTATGACACTGAAGACATTGATTGTTATCTTTAGTAATAATCAACATTCCCTCTGTATCGTGAGGAATCATCGGTGGAGCATCTTGAAATGCTCTTTGAATCTTGTTACTTGTACCAGGTGCAGCTTTGCTATAGCTTGAAGCCATTACACCACTATTCCGTTCATTATATAGACTTGATTTTCTATACCCTAAAGTACTTTCGTCCAATACTTGAATACCTTTATAGCTACCTGAGTTAGCTTGCGGAGCCACTTTTTGTGTTGCTGGAGCCGCTTTTTGTGCTGCTGGAGCAGCTGGACTCTCACCACAACCAACAAAAAGAAGTGTTGCTGTAACTAAGCTAAACCCTATCTTACTAATCATTTTCATATTCTTCTCCTATTTATTATTTTCTGCCAATTTTCTAAGCGAAAATTCTAAAGCATCATCATCACATACTTCAATACATCGTGCACAGTTTGTACACTCCCCTGAAGTCACCGATAGGCTCTCTTTACCTATCATATGTAATACTTGATGTTCAGGGCAAACTGTTTTGCACTTCATACATAAAGTACAGTTTTCTTCATTATGAAGAACCCTAATTAAACTAAATCTTCCAATTAGTGAATAAAACCCACCAAGTGGACATACATGACCACACCATCCATCTTTTAAAACAAAAAGATCAAACAAAAAGATAATAACAACAACACTCCAACCAAAGCCCATACCAAAGACTACACCTCTATGAATCATAGAGATTGGAGAAACAAACTCAAACGCAGCGACTCCCATAAAAGCTGAAATAACTAAACTGAGTGCTAAAACCCAATATCGCATATTTCTATTTACTGGAAATTTAACGCCTTGCAGACGATTAAACTCAAGTTTTCTTCTTACGAAATTTGCTGCATCTGTAACCATGTTGATAGGACAAACCCAAGAACAAAAAGCACGCCCACCTATAAGCATATAAAACAGCGTAATAAGGAACACACCAAAGATTAAATCCATGGCTAATGTTGCGCCTGCTGCTAACATCTGCAGGGCAGCATAAGGATCACTCATTGGAATCATTTTAAAAAGCAGTGACGAACTAAGATTTCCTTGTAAAACAATCCATCCCCATGCATTAGCACCAAAGTATAAAACTAAGATACCAATCTGTGTCAACCTTCTTAAGATAAGATAACGGTAACTACTCCATATTTTATTCATTAATATAAATCTCCGCTATCATTCAAAGAGTCAATAGCACTTTTTCTACTTATATCTGTCGTCGTTTTTATGGCTTTAGCATTTTTTACACGCTTGTCATCATCTTTGTCCCAACCTTTAATATAATAATCTCCGGCTCTACCCATAGCAACTTCCCGAGGGAAGATTTGTATAGCTGCTTTTTCTGTAACGCATGCATGTTCACATAAACCACAGCCAGTACAAGGATCACTATGAACAACAGGTTTCATAAACGCATGCTTACCTGTTCTTTCATTTTTGTCATAGTCTATTGTTATTGCTACACCCAAAAGTGGACAAGCTCTATAACAAGCATCACACTGTATTCCCCAAAAGGCGATACAGCTATCCTTATCTATAACAGCAAGACCCATTTCAGATATATTTATATCTAGTTTATTATCTGTCATTACACTCTTGGCATCTAAAGCACCAGTAGGACATACTGGCACACATGGAATGTCAGGGCACATACGACACGGAACTTCTCTTGGTGTAAAATATGGCGTCCCTAAAGGCTTATGATCACCAGGCTTAGCTAAAAGAAGTGTATCAAAAGGACATGCTTCAACACACATCCCACACTTGATACAAGTCTTCAAAAAATCTTCTTCTTTTATAGCTCCAGGTGGACGCAGAAGTAGCTTAGAAGCTTTCGCCTCATCTATATAAGCACTCCATATGAATCCACCAAGTGTGGCAACGCCAACACCTCGTGCCATATTAAAGATAAATTTTCTTCTATCGCTAACTGGTTCTCTTTTGCCCTTAGACACCTTACCTACACTCAAAATATATTTCCTTCTTTCTTACGCTTTATAAATTCTAACAGCACATTTTTTGTAGTCAGTCTGTTTTGACATTGGACATGTCGCATCAAGACAAACTTTGTTGATAAATACACGCTCATCAAACCATGGCACAAATACAAGTCCACGAGGAGGTCTGTTTCTTCCACGAGTTTCAACACGCGCTTTTACACGACCACGACGAGATTCTACCCATGCAAGTTTACCTTGTTTGAGTCCTTTATCTTTAGCATCTTGTGGATGCATATAACATAAAGCTTCTGGAACTGCACGATATAACTCAGGAACACGCATAGTCATAGTTCCAGAGTGCCAGTGCTCAAGTACACGACCTGTTGATAACCAAGTGTCATACTGTGCATCTGGCTTTTCTGGAGGATCCATGTATGGACGAGCAAAGATTTTAGCTTTGTTTGGTAAAGGTTTTTTCTTCTTATCTGTAACATGTGTTAAGTCACCTTGTTTAAGTGCCTTAGCTATCTTACCGTAAAATGCGAACTCGTTATCTGTACCTTTAGCAGCTTTTGCAGCATAAGGGTCAAAGTTAACATTAAATCTCCAAGGAGTCTCTTTACCATTAACAACTGGCCATTTAAGTCCACGAACTTTATGATATATATCAAATGGAGCCAAATCATGTCCATGACCACGACCAAACGCAGCATACTCTTCAAATAAATATTTGTGAATAAAGAAACCATACCCTTTAAACACTTTACCATCAGATCCAACAACATTTCTAGAATCACCACGACTCTCAGAGTCATCATAACCTCTTTGAATAGGATCATTTTGGTCAAGTTTGTATGATTTTGCCACTTTGTTAGCAAAAAGAATATCAAACATAGTAGTGCTACCAGTATAACCCATTGCGTAAGCTGCTTTTCTAACATCTGCAAGAGGTTTCTTTCTTGGACCAGATGGTGCATAAGCGCCCCATAAATCATCAACAGTAAAACGCTTAGAAAGCTCAACCCATTGCCAAGTATCACTCATAGAATCACCAACTGGAAGAACTTGTTGACGCCAGTGTTGTGTACGACGCTCTGCGTTTCCGTATGCTCCCCACTTTTCATAAATCATAGCTGTTGGTAAGATAAGGTCAGAAACCTTAGCTGAAATACCAGGATATCCATCAGAAGTTACGATGAAGTTATCCATCTCACGAGCTGCTTTAATCCAGTGTGATGCACTTGCACTATCTTGATAAGGGTTACAAACATTTACCCATGCAAACTTAATAAGTCCATCTTCGATTCCTCTATGAATAGCCATAATATGTTGTTTACCAACACCATTAAGTGTTCCATCTGGAATCATCCATTTTTTCTCAGCAATTTTACGATGCTTTGGAACTTTAACCATAAGGTCAGCTGGAAGACGGTGTGTAAATGTACCAACTTCACGAGCTGTACCACAAGCTGAAGGTTGTCCAGTAAGACTAAATGCTCCAGAACCAGGGCGCGCTTGTTTGTTTAGCATAAAGTGTACATTGTACGCTAAAGTATTATCCCAAGTTCCACGAGTGTGTTGATTCATTCCCATAGTCCAAAAAGATACAACTTTTCTATCTTTTTCTATATAAAGGTCAGCTAATTGTTGTAGTTTTGCTTTAAAGCTTTCTAAAGACTCATCAGGATTACCTTTTGAAATCTTAGCTACATAATCAAGTGTATATGGTGCTAATGATCTTTTGTATTCTTCAAATGAAATTTCCCAGTGACCAAGTGTTCCACCAGTATGCTTCATTGTGTCACCAGCTTTATAACCATATGGTTCAAGCGCAGGACCTTCTGTTTCTGAAACAATAGTAGTCATCTCTTTGTTGATGATTTCCATCTCTTTAACACTATATTTTCCAGCACTTCCATCATCATAAGCAGGTTGTAAAGATTTTTCGCCAGCTCTTCTCATACCGTAGCCAATATTAACTGGACCAGCAGCAAATACTATATGCTTTTTAATAAAGTCCCAATCAATTGCTTCAGGATTATTATAAACGATTTCACGAGCAATATAGTTCCACATTGCAAGGTCAGTGTTTGGTGTAAAAATAATTTCAGTATCAGCAAGGTCAGAAGTTCTATGTGTATATGTTTGTATACTTATAACTTTTACTTTTTCTGGATCTGAAAGTTTTCTATCTGTTACACGAGACCATAAGATCGGGTGCATTTCCGCCATGTTTGAACCCCAAGAGATAACTGTATCTGTAAGTTCAATATCGTCATAACAACCAGAAGGCTCATCAATACCAAATGTTTGATAAAAACCAACAACCGCTGATGCCATACAGTGACGAGCATTTGGATCGATTGCGTTTGAACGGAATCCTGCTTTCATCATCTTTTGTGCAGCATACCCTTCCATAATAGTGTATTGACCAGATGCAAAAATACCTACAGATTCAGGTCCACCATGCTTTAAAGCTTTACGGATGTTGAATTCCATTTCATCAAAAGCTCTTTCCCAAGAAATAGGTACAAATCTACCTTTCTTGTGAAAGTCACCTTTTTCATCAACTCTTAGTAATGGTTGCGTCAAACGGTCAGCACCATACATAATTTTCGCATTAAAATAACCCTTAATACAGTTAAGACCACGATTAACAGGTGCTGCAGGATCGCCCTTAACAGCAACTATCTTACCGCCTTTAGTTGCCATCATAATTCCACAACCAGTACCACAGAAACGACAAGCTGCCTTGTCCCATCTCCATCCATGTTCAGCTTCACTAGCTTTTGCTTGTAAGTCAGCTGGTACAGTCATACCCATAGCCGCTGCTGCAGATGCTGCTGCTGAACTTTTTAGAAACTCTCTTCTTGAAAGTGACATATTTACTCCTCAAATATAAGATTTAAATTTAACAGAACAATACTATCATTATTTAATCTTTTTATTATTGATTTAAGTCAAAAAATAAAAAATACTTTAAGAAATCACTTCTTTTACTACTAAATTGTTACACTTTTTTCAAAAAAAGCAGAAGTAATATTATTTTTATATTTAACAATAATTTATCAGAAGAAGTTAAGTTTTCTTGACATATATCAAATTAATTTCTTTTTTTTCGTGTTATAATTCTCATTGATATTAAAAATAAGGATTTATATATGAAAAGATTATTACTTTCAATGGCAGCATTGCCATTAGTTATAGGTGGATTAAGTGTTAGCGCTAGTGCTGATGATGGTGTTAATATTTTAAATAATATTGTAGTAAAAGGTGAAATTCGTCCTCGTTATGAGTCAGCAGATACTAATAGTGCAACTAAGGATGCAGCAAATGCTTATACTGTAAGAACACATTTAGTGGCAACTGCTGGTCTTTTTGAGATTCCAAACTTAACTGCTACTCTTGGTTTACAAAGTGTAAACAATTTTGGTTCAGATAAATATAATAGTACAAGAAATGGTTCAGCAGGAACAGGTGACACACAATATGACACTATTGCAGATCCTCAACAAGCAATGTTATCAGAAGCATCTTTAGATTATAAAATAGACAAAACTGCTTTACATGCTGGTCGTTCTCAAGTGAACTTAGATAACCAAAGATTTATAGGTACAGTTGGTTGGAGACAAAATGAGCGTTCTTATGACTCTGTTTATCTTGCTAATAGTTCTATAGAAAACTTATCTGTTCTTGCTGCATGGGTTTATGGATTTCAAGGTGTTGCTGGTTCAGCAGTTGAAACAACTGTTGATACAAACACTGTGCTTTTACATGCAAATTACAAGGTTATGGATGAATTAAGTATTACTGCTTATGATTATATGATTTCTAATGTTTATGATACTTATGGTTTAGCTTTAACTGGTAAGATTAACTTAGACGCTGTAAAACTTAACTATCGTGCAGAGTACGCAAAACAATCAGATGCAACTATGGAAATTCATACACAAACACTTACAACTGGTAATGCTGATGCAGATTACATTAACTTAGACTTAGGTGCTAACATCAATGGTATCCTTGCTGGTGTTAACTATGAAGTTCTTAGTGGTGCTAGCGGTACTGAAACTGCATTTGGTACTCTACTAGGTACAAACCATAAGTTTAATGGTTGGGCAGATCACTTTTTAACAACTCCAAGTGGTGGTCTTAAAGATGCTAATATTCGTTTAGGTTACAAAGCAAAAGGATTTGGAAAACTTCTTGCAATCTATCATGACTTTACAGCTGATACAGCAGGTACAACTTTGAAGCCAATGAATGATGTAAATGGAAATACTTCTGATGACCTAGGTTCAGAGTTCGATGTTGTTTATGTTAACAAAATTCCTGGTGTTAAAAACTTAAAAGGTCTTGTAAAATATGCTGCATATTCTAAAGGTACTGTAACAGGTTATACTAGTGATGTAGATAAATTCTGGTTAATGCTAGACTACAAGTTCTCAACAAAATAAAAAGTTAAGATAATACCCATACAAAAGTGAAGTTTCCCTTTCTTTACTTTTGTTAAAAGTATATTTCTTTATTCTACAAAACACAAATTTCAAATAAACTTAACATTTTAAGTAAAGAGTTTTCTTGCTCTTTACTTATCCCCTCCGATTCTTATTTTTCATTGTCTTTTTATCAGTGTGATTTTATTATAATATTACTATCTATAAACTAAAGTGAGCAAATGAGCTGGTTAGATTTTTTTCAAACTACACAAACACTAAAACATACCTTTGGTCGAGGAGTAAACGCAAGTATCTCCAA
>JASFZD010000050.1:0-12582 GCA_045046645.1 Sulfurimonas sp.
AGGCTTAAACATTAAGTCTCTTTGTTTGTGGATGGGAATTATAGGGGGTTGTTGCTTAATAGTTGCTTAATGTTTGAGGGAGGGTTGAGATATTGTTTTATTTCTTTCTTAAGAGGATATTTCGTTGGATTTTAAAGAGTGTTTGAGTGGTAACTTAAAAAAGGAGAAAGAGGGAAAAAACCTAGAAGAATTATTTTCTTCTAAGTTCTTTAATACGAGCTTTTTTACCTGCAAGATCACGAAGGTAAAATAATTTAGCACGACGAACACGACCACGACGGATTACTTTTATCTCTTCTATTGAATCAGTAAACAGTGGGAATATTCTTTCAATACCAATACCATTTGCTCCAATTTTACGCACTGTGATAGTTGCACCAGTACCTTGACCACGTTTTGCAATACATACGCCTTCGTATGCTTGAACACGAGATTTGTCACCCTCTTTAATTGTTACTGCTAAACGAACAGTATCACCAGCACGGAAATCCGGAATGTTTTTCTCAGTTAATTGTGCTTTTTCGAAATTTTCTATATACTTATTTCTCATAAGATGTCCTTGTTCTATGCTTTAAAAGCTGCTCTGGTCTGAAAAATTTTGTCTTACATTCAGATAGCTCTAATTTTAGTGAGCGAATTTTACTATGATTTCCCTTTAAGTATTCTGATGGAACATCGATTTCTTTAAAATTGTTTGGTTTTGAAAAAGACGGTGCTTCAAGAAGTGGAGTTTCAAAACTCTCAACACTTAAAGAATCGCTATTGCCAAGTACATTTTCTATATTTCTACTGACTGCATCACACACAACCAAAGATGCAAGTTCTCCACCTGTTAGTATATAGTCGCCAATAGAAAACACTTCATCTGCATACTCTTCAATAACACGCTCATCTATCCCCTCATATCTTCCACTCACGAAAGCTATGTGATCTTTTTTTGATAATCTTTTTGCATCATTTTGTCTAAACTGTTTAGCTACAGGTGTTAAAAATATGATATGAACATCTTCATCATCTTTTTTTAAGGCGTCTAAAGCATCAAAAAGAGGCTGCGGATTCATCACCATTCCAGCTCCACCACCAACAGCCGTATCATCTACTTTCATATGTTTATTTTGTGAGTAATCTCTTGGATTAAGGTAATTTATCTCTAAAATATTTTTATCTATGGCACGCTTTAAAATAGAATCTTGAAAATAACCCTCTACAAGGTTGGAAAATAGTGTCACAAATGTAAATTTCATTATGAAGCTTCTAAAATATCCATAGCACCACTAACTATGATGATTTGATTTTCAACATCAATACTAACTTTAAAAGGCGATATAAATGGGACTAAAAAACTTTTTGAAAGTCCTTGATTTACCAACTTATCATCTGTTTTAATGCTTAGATAATCATTGACTGTCAATCTTTCAACTTCATGAACTACACCAAGTAAAACATCATTTTCATAAACTTTACAATCTTCTATATCAAACCAAAAGTTTTCACCATCTTCTAAATGACAGTCCTCTCTTGTTTGTTCATAGCTTGTATAGAGTTTTGCATTTGTAAATTTTTTACAATCTTCTAAATTTTGGAGTCCATTAATTTTAACAAGACCTCTATCCAAATTTACATCCGTTAAAGTGATTTTGTCTTTTTTATTGATTAAAAAACTGGAGTTCTTTTTGAATTGTTCAGGAAAATCACATTTGATGTGAAATTTCATATCGCCTTTTATACCGACAGTTTTGCCGATTGTTGCGATATGAAGGAGTTTATTCTCTTTAAGCTGCTTCGACATTGATACGGTAACTCATACCATCTTTGGCTTTACAACCAGAAATGACTGTTTTTATAGCACCAATCATCTTACCACTTTTACCAATCAATTTTCCAATATCGGACTGATTAGCATAAAGAACTATTTCTGTAGTTTCATCACCTTCAATCACTTCAACTTTAATATCATCAGGTTTTGATGCTACGAGTCTTGCAAATTTTGCGACGAAATCAGATATCATAATTAACGACCTGTTATCTTTTTAACACGGTCACTCATTTGAGCACCAGTACTTAACCAGTAGTCAAGTCTTTCGTTATCAACAACTAATGTTTTCTCAGCTACCATTGGATTATAATGTCCAATTAACTCTATCCAACCACCATCTCTACGCTTACGGCTATCTGTTACTGCGATTCTATAAAATGGTTGTTTTTTTCTTCCCATACGAGTAAGTCTAATTACTGTCATGTTAATTCCTTGTTTAAATAAATATTTCGGGGTATTGTTTTGCAGAATGAATATAAAATTATATTTATTGTGCCTCTTACCGCCAATTGGCGTAGTATACTTTGTTATAAAGTACCTTCTAATCACAGAGGGATTATTTCAGAAGTTATTACGATGGCAGAAGTATATCGAACTTTTACTTAAATGTAAAGTTTTAACGAGGGATTCCAGCCATACCGCCGCCAGCTCCGCCCATTTGTCCCATCATTGCTTGAAGGTCTTTCATTCCTTTTGGTCCTGAAAACTTTTTCGCCATTTTTCCTGCGTTTTTAAACTGTTTAATCATTCTATTTATCTCAACTTGAGTAAGACCACAACCAACGGCTATTCTCTGTTTTCTTGAGTTGTTTAAAAGTTCAGGATTTTCTCTCTCTTTTGGAGTCATCGATGAAACCATCGCTTTAATGTTTTTAAGCTCTCCTGAGTTTTCAAAATCGAAATCTTTAATAGCCTTAGACATCTTGCCCATACCTGGCATCATACCCATGATAGAACTCATACTACCCATTTTTTTCATACTTTCCATCTGCTCTAAAAAATCATTGTAATTAAACTTACCTTTTTTGATTTTTTGAGTCAGTCTTTTAGCTGTTTTCTCATCGATAATATTGGCAGTTTTTTCAGCAAGACCTTCAACGTCTCCAAAACCCATCAGACGATTTACAATTCGCTCAGGGATAAAAACTTCTAAATCTTCCATCTTTTCACCGTTACCGATAAAACGCAATGGTACTTTCACTTGAGAAGAGAGACCTAATGCTACTCCACCCTTAGAATCACCATCATATTTAGAAAGGATAACACCATCAATACCTATTTTTTCTTTAAATGAAGTTGCTGTTCGGATGGCATCTTGTCCTGTTAATGAATCAGCAACATAAAATATTTCACTAGGATTTGCGGCTTTTTTTACTAAGTCAAGCTCACCCATAAGTTCATCGTCAATAGCTAAACGACCAGCTGTATCAATAATTACAACATCATATATCCCACTATCTGCATGTTTAAGTGCTGCGTTTACAACTTCAACAGGATTTTTTGTTGCTTCATCTTCATAAAGTTCAACTTCAATCTGAGATGCAATTTGGCGAAGTTGCTCAACTGCTGCTAAACGCTGTAAATCGGCTGCAACCATCAAAACTTTTTTCTGTTTATTTTTCAGATAAGTTGCAAGTTTACCAGTTGTTGTTGTTTTTCCTGAACCTTGTAGTCCAGTCATTAGTATAACAGTTGGAGGATTTGGAGCAAAGATAAAACCTTTGTTACCACCTATCTCTAAAAGATCATGTAAAGCTTCTCTCATTGCTTCTAGGAACTGATCTTTACCGATACCGTTTGCTTTAGTTTTAAGTTCAACTTTAGCTATAAGTTCTTTAACAACTTTATGGTTTACATCTGCACGCAATAAATTTTTCTTAAGCTCGTTAAGCGCTTTAGTGAGTGCCTTTTCATCATCGTAAAAACGAATCTTATTTATAGCACTTGTAAATGATTCTGTTAGAGCACCAAACATAAATTATCCTTAGTTATATAGATATAAATTTTTCGAATTATATCAAAAGTTTCTTTTACTCAAAGTTAATAAAAGCCTTAGGTTCAGGCGATACAAATTCCATGCCAAGTAGTCTTACTTTGTGTGCATGCAACATCACTCTTTTAGCACGACGACCGCCATACTGCTCATCTCCAATAATTGAATGGTCGATATAACGAAGGTGAGTTCTAATCTGATGAGTTCTTCCATTGTGAATGATACATTTTACTTTTGTTTTGTTAGCACTTACTATGTCTGGAAAAAACTCTGTTCTTGCAGGTTTTCCTTTTCCTGAAACATTTGAGTACGCTTTATTGTTTTTTTTCTGTGTCAAAATTGCTTTATCAACTTCAATAGGTTCACTAATAATACCTTCAACCCATGCAATATACTCTTTATAAACATTGTCTTTTTTAAACTCTTTTATCGCTTTTTGACGAAATTCTTCATTTTTTACGAGCATTAACACACCACTAGTTTCACGGTCAAGTCGGTGAAGTAATACAGCTGGTTTATACATACGCTCAATCTCATCTGAGTTTACAAACGCAGGCTTATCAACAACCAAGATGTCATCATTTTCATAGATAGATTTTGCTTTTTCTATCTTCATAACACGAAAAATAGTTTTTACATCTATATCTCCACGAGCAATCATCACTTTTTTGTTTCCAACATACACAAGTCCTCGATCAATCATCGACTTTGCGTTTGAGTTTGATACACCCTCTTGGAGTGCCAATATCTTATATGCTTTTTCTACTGCCATTTTTTATAATTCCTTAATTTATTTCATAAGAAGTAATTCTCTTGATTACCGATTCTAAATTTATTGTTTCTTCTACCATAGATGGTGGTAAATCTTTTGCTCTTTTAAGTGCCTCGAAAATTTCGCCATTTTCAACATACTGCACATGATGTACATATTTAAAAAGTTCTTTTTGGTGAAAAAAGTGTTTGCCTGTAATTATTTTACATCCAAAATAAGCAGGTTCAAGTGGATTATGTCCACCAACATCTTCTTTAAACGCACCACCTAAAATCGCTATGTCACTTATCTTATAAATATTGTTTAATTCACCCATCATATCAACTAAAACCATATCTGTAACAAGAGTTTTATCTTCACTAAATCTTGAAAGCGTCAGAGAATTGTTTGTCGCTACTTCTTGCATAAGGGCATAAACACTTTCAAACCTCTCAGGATGACGAGGAACAATTATAAGTCTTGAGTCATGCTCGCGTTTATACTCTACAAAGCCTGCTAGGACACTTTTTTCTTCGCTATCATGCGTGCTACCTGCAACTATAAGTTCAATTTCTGGTTTTTCATATTCTCTACTATAATTAATTTCACCAGCTAATTTTATGTTGCCAATCACTTCTATATTTTTAGCACCTAGTGCCAAAAAACGATTTTTATCTACTTCGCTTTGTGCATAAATAATCTCTACATTATCTAAAAGTTTTTTATAAAACCATGCAAACTGTAAATATTTCTTAACACTTTTATCTGAAATCCTTGCGTTTAAAAGAATAACTCTTGTGCCTTGTGCACGAGCTACTGCAAAAAGCAGATACCAAAATTCTGCCTCTAACACAATAAGCAAACGCTGTTTTTTTATCCAAACTGGTAAAAACATTTCAAAAGGGAGATATCTTACCTCTGCGTCATATTTTTTAGCCTCTACCTGACCAGTTTGTGTTATGGTCGTGATAGAGATATTCTCATCTTTTAAAAGCTCTAAAATAGGTTTTAGCGCTCTAGCTTCACCTAAAGAGCAAACATGGAACCAAATACTTTCTCTATTTTGAAAAGCTGCATTATGAAAAAGAAAAAAGCGTGATGGGATTGACTCTTTATATTTTTGTTTAAAAGAAAGATAGATAAGAAAAGGAAGTGCTATAAGATATAGCACAACACTTAAAATGAAATACAGAAGCGTGAACGGCTTCAAAACCTACTCTTCGTTAGGCTTCATATATAAAATTCTACCACAGTGAGGACAATTTGTAATATCTTCAGCTCTTATAACATCCGAATATATTTTGTCACTGATAACCATGTGACAACCCATACAAGCTTGGTCCTCAACAGGAACAACAGTTGTATTTTTTGCCCAACGACGAATTTTTTGATAAAAAGCTAAACTTTTTTGGTTAACAGTACCTAAAAGTTTCTCTTTTTGGACAAAAACATTTTGTCTTTCTTTGTTGATAGTTTCTAACTTAGCATCAACATCAGCTTTAACACTCTCTAGATTTGCTGTTAACTCTTCTAATGTTGTTTTTGCTGCTTCGATTTGTTCTTTTTTAACTTCGATGATTTTTTCTAATCTTTGAATCTCTTCATTAGCAAATGTAACTTGCTCTTTTGCTATCTCTTCTTCAAGTTGAAGGGATTTCATCTCTCGTTCAGTCTTAACTTCACCACTTTTTTTAGAGTTATCTTCTAGTTTTTGTGAAAGTTCTGCAAGATGAAGTTCATTTTTAGATTTTTTTACTTCTTCTGCTTTAATTTCGTTACTTAAATTCTCAATATCTGATTCTATACTCTGTGTTTTAGCAAGAGCTGCTTCATAATTGTAGTTTGCTTCTTCTATTTGAGGCTCAAACGCATCGATTTCTTTATCTACGCCAGATAAATCGATTAGTTGCTTAAGGTGCTGGTTCATTGGACTCCTTTGGGGTTTTCACATAAGGCATTTTACTTATAAATGTCAATATATATATGTAAATGGGTTTTCTGATGACGCAATTATAACTTTTAAACCTAAATTTTTCAAATGTTTTTGTAATATTTGTGCAAAAAAGTGTTCACTTTCATAATGACCTATGTCAATTAGAGATAAATTTATGCTTTTTGCTTCCATCGCATCATGATATTTTACATCACCTGTTAAAAAACAATCTGCTTTAATACTTCTCATCAAAGAACATCCAGAACCAGTTGTTAAGGCTACCCTTTTTACACGCTGGGATGTTTTTACACAGCGTGCATGAGGCAGTCCAAACGCAAGTGAAACTTTTTTAGCAAAAACATCAAAATCTTCATCTATATCTATGTAAGCCACGAAACCATCTTTGCTACTAATTTCATAACCTAAAATTTCTGTAGCAACATAGTCATTTAAGTGTGTTTGGTCAAAATTAGTATGCATTGCAATATTGGAAATATTCTTTTTTATCATTTTTTGGATTAAATTAGCTGGATATTTACTAAACTCCAACTGTTTTAGTCCACCAAAAATAATAGGATGATGTGTTACTAAAAGAGTGTTTTCTTCTAAAGAGTCTATCAAGTTTTCATCCACATCTATACTCAGTGCTATAGTGCTTATCTCTTGAGAAAAATCTCCAACTAGCAAGCCAGAATTGTCCCAAGATTCTTGTATCGCAAAAGGAGAAAGTTCATCTAAATATCTGTAAATTTCTAAGATTTTCATCTTTAGTCCTCCTTTAATTTACTCAACTCTTCTTTAGCTTCATCAAAATCAGGGTTAATTTTTATAGCTTTTTCATACATCTCCACAGCCTCTTCTTGATGATTCATATCTTGAAGTAAATTACCATAATTATAGTAAGTTATCGGATTAGTATCATCCATATCTAATGAAGCATTCAGACTCATTCTAGCAGAAGTAAACTCACCTTTTTTTCTATAAATAGAAGCCATTGCCTGATAAATAAAAGTATTGTTTTTATCAAGAGCTAGCGCTTCTTTATAAGATTCTAGTGCTTCATCATCTCTATCTTGAAGTCCCAAAGTGTAACCCATCTTAAAGAGTGTTTCGCTTGAGTTTGGATTTTTAATATTTGCTTCACTATAGATGGCAAGAGCTTTATCAAGATCTTTTTTTTCTAAAGCTTCATCAGCCTTATCCATTAAATCACTTGAGTCAAAAGTTGAAAATGCCTCAGCAGTTCTTTGTGGCGTGTTAGCTGTATCATCATTTTGTCTATCTTGTGGCTCTTGCAATGTTTGAATATGCTCATAAATCTTAAATGCAAAAAAAGCTGATGCTCCAAGCATAAGTAATTGAAAAACTGTCATAAAAGTCCTTAAAAGCTTAGTTTTATATATTGGAAGATTATACCTTATTTTGACTACAATTTACACTCATTATCACTAGTTTATTAATCACTTTAACTAATAAATTGTCAGAATAGAGTCTTTTGAACAAACTAAGGAGTATTGAGTTAAAATATTGTAAAGACAAGAGAATGAGAATACTGAACACAAAGGACATACCTTGGAAGCAAAAAAAAACTATATTACTATCGATGGAAATGAGGCTGTTGCTAGAGTTGCTCATAAAATCAATGAAGTTATTGCTATTTATCCTATCACTCCCTCTTCTCCAATGGCAGAACTTAGTGAAATATATACTATGAGAAAAGAAAAAAATATCTTTGGTTCTTTACCTGAAATCATGGAGATGCAAAGTGAAGGAGGTGCTAGCGGTTCTGTGCATGGAGCTTTGCAAACTGGTGCTTTAACGACAACTTTCACCTCTTCTCAAGGTCTCTTACTTATGATTCCAAATATGTATAAAATTGCTGGTGAACTTACTCCAACAGTTTTTCATGTTGCGGCTCGTTCTATTGCTGCTCAAGCACTTTCTATCTTTGGTGACCATACAGATGTTATGTCTGTGCGTCAAACTGGTTTTGCACTTTTTGCTTCAAACTCCGTTCAAGAAGCACATGACTCAGCACTCATCTCTCAAGCTGCATCTTTAGAATCTCGCATACCATTTTTACATTTTTTTGATGGTTTTCGCACATCACATGAAATAAATAAAATAGAACTACTAGATGAATCTGTACTCAAAGAGATGATAGATGAAAAGTATGTGCTAGCCCATCGAAATCGTGGTCTTTCTCCTGATCATCCTTTTATCCGTGGTACTTCTCAAAATCCTGATGTCTATTTTCAAGGAAGAGAAAGTGTCAATATTTACTACGAAAAACTTCCTGATATTTTACAAAATGTCATGAACAAGTTTGCCTCTTTAACTGGACGAGCCTATAAGCTTTTTGATTATGTTGGAGATGAAGATGCCCAAAGAATCGTCATTATCATGGGTTCTGGGGCAGAGTGCGTTCATGAAACAGTAGAGTACATGAGACAAAATGGAGAAAAAGTTGGTGTTTTAAAAGTAAGACTTTTTAGACCATTTTCTGCAAAACACTTTCTATCTGCCCTGCCAAAAACTACACAATCCATCGCAGTTCTTGACAGGACAAAAGAGGCTGGAGCTATGGGTGAGCCTCTCTATCTCGATATAGTTAGTGCACTTAATGAGAGTAGGGAAAATGAAACATTAGATTTTGCAATGCCAAAAATAATTGGTGGCCGTTATGGACTTTCCTCTAAAGAGTTTACGCCGTCAATGGTTAAGGCTGTTTTTGATGAACTTTTAAAAAAGAAGCCTAAAAATCACTTTACCATAGGTATTTATGATGATGTAAGTCATACCTCTTTAGAGTGGGATGACTCTTTTTCAACAGTAAATAAAAAAACACTTAGAGCTATGTTTTTTGGACTTGGAAGTGATGGTACTGTTGGAGCCAACAAAAACTCTATTAAAATAATTGGTGAAGAAACCAAAAATTTTGTACAAGGGTACTTTGTATATGATTCTAACAAATCAGGTTCTATGACAACATCACACCTGCGTTTTGGACCTGATGTTATTCGTTCAAGCTACCTTATACACAGAGCTAGTTTTGTAGCATGTCATCAAAGCGTTTTTCTTGAAAAATTTGATATCTTAAAACATGCAAGTAAAGGGGCAACTTTTTTACTCAATTCACCCTTTTCTAAAGATATAGTTTTTTCTAAATTACCACAACAAGTACAAGAAGAAATCATCAAAAAAGAGTTGAAATTTTTTGTAATAGATGCTGCAAAAGTTGCTAAAACAAGTGGTATGGGTCGTCGTATCAATACTGTAATGCAAACTTGTTTTTTCGCGATTTCTGGTGTTTTAGAAAAAGAAGATGCCATCTTAAAAATCAAAAATAGTATTGAAAAAACATATTCTAAAAAAGGAAAACTAATTGTTTCTATGAATAATCTTGCAGTTGATAATGCACTCGCTTATCTGTATAAAGTAAGCGTACCAAAGTCAGTACAAGGTTCAAAACCTATGCAAGCAATAGTTCAGGGTGACTTTGATGATTTTGTCAAAGACATTACTGCGAAACTTATTGCAGGTGATGGTGATATGCTTCCTGTTTCTGCGATACCTGCTGATGGAACATGGCCAAGTGGTACAACACAGTACCAAAAAAGAAATACTGCCTTAGAAGTACCTGTGTGGGATGCAAATAGCTGTATTCAATGTAACAAATGTGTCATAGTCTGTCCACATGCTGCTATTCGTTCTAAAGTAGTAGATGAGAAGATTTTAGGAGATGCTCCTAGTATTTTTTCTTTTGTAAAAGCTAAGGGGAAAACTTTTGAACCTAATGAGCAGTTTACAATCCAAGTATCTGTTGAGGATTGTACAGGATGTTCCTTATGTGTAGAAGTTTGTCCTGCAAAAAATAAATCACAAACAAATCTAAAAGCCATAAATATGGTGGCACAAACAGATGCACATGATAGTGGCGTAGAAAATTGGAACTATTTTACACAACTTCCAAACTATGACAGATCAAAACTTAACCATGCAAAGGCAAAAGAATCACAATTCCTTGAACCACTTTTTGAATTTTCAGGTGCTTGTCCTGGATGTGGTGAAACACCGTATATCAAACTCGCTTCACAACTTTTTGGAGATAGAATGCTAGTTGCCAATGCAACAGGTTGTTCATCCATTTACGGTGGTAATCTTCCAACAACACCATGGAAGAAAAACAGTGAAGGAAAAGGTCCTGCATGGTCAAATTCACTTTTTGAAGATAATGCAGAGTTTGGTTTAGGTTTTAAACTCGCCATCGATAGTCATACGGATAATGCAAGAGAGTTACTAGCAAGTATAAAACAAGAGATAGGAACCCAACTTTGTGATAATATCTTAAACTCTTCTCAAGAAGATGAGCCTGAAATTTTTGCACAAAGAGAGAGAGTTGAATCACTTAAAAAACTTCTCAAAGAAACAAAAGGTACGCAAGCAGAGAGATTGAGTCATCTTTGTGACTATCTTGTAAAAAAATCTGTTTGGATGATAGGTGGCGATGGTTGGGCGTATGATATTGGATATGGTGGGCTTGATCATGTTTTAGCAAGTGGTAAAAATATTAATATCTTAGTCCTAGATACGCAAGTATACTCAAACACAGGTGGGCAACAATCAAAGGCAACTATGGTAGGAGCTGTAGCAAAATTTGCAGCAGGTGGAAAAGCACAGATTCCAAAAGATTTGGCGATGATGGCTGTTGCTTATGGTAATGTTTATGTTGCAAGAGTAGCGATGGGGGCAAGTGATGCACAAACTGTAAAAGCTTTTGTAGAGGCAGAAGCCTATGATGGACCTTCAATCATCATAGCATATTCACATTGTGTAGCACATGGTTATGATTTAAAATACGGAATGGCACATCAAAAACTTGCCGTTGATTCTGGACTTTGGGCAACATTTAGATATAACCCAGATTTAGAAAAAGAGGGTAAGAATCCTATGCAACTTGATTATAAAGGTCCACAAATAGATGTGAAAAACTTTATGTACCAAGAAACACGCTTTAAAATGGTTGAAAAACTTAATGCTAACAATGCTAAAAAGTATTTAGAGACAGCAAGAGAACATGCCAAAGATATGTACAAACGCTATCAAAACATTGCAAATATGTCATACAAAAAAGAGGAGTAAGAGATGGATTTAACAACTGAATATATGGGGATTACACTTAAAAATCCGATTATTGTAGGGGCTTCACCTCTAACTTCTTCTTTTGAATCAATTCAAAAACTTGAAGAAAATGGAGCGGCAGCTGTTGTTTTGCACTCTATCTTTGAAGAGCAAATTAATCATGAAACGCATGAACTGGATCACTTTCTCTTTAAAGGAAGTGAAGATTATGCCGAAGCCTTAGGATATTTTCCTGAAGTTGCTTTAAGTAACTTAGAATCAGAGCATTATCTTGATGAAATTAAAAAACTCAAAGAAAATATTTCCATTCCCATCATCGCTTCACTTAATGGTGTAAGTCCAGGAGGTTGGGAAAAATATGCTAAGCAACTTGAATTAGCAGGTGTAGATGCTATTGAACTTAATATTACCTTTATACCAACAGATATAAATCAAGATGCAAGAGAGATAGAGCAACTCTATATAAATGCAGTTAAAATAGTAAAAGAGAGTGTAAGTATCCCCATAGCAGTAAAGATGAATGCCTTTTTCTCTTCACCTGCAAATATGGCAAAAAGATTAGTAAACGCAGGGGCAAATGCCTTAGTCCTTTTTGATCGTCCAGTTCATGTAGATATCGACCTTGAAGAGTTAAATGCACAGCAAGTCATCAATCCAACTACTTCAAAAGATTTAAGTGAAACACTACGCTGGAGTGCTATTTTATACAATAAACTAGAGACTTCTTTGTGTGCTTCAACTGGTGTAAATAATCATGAAGATATACTAAAATCTATGATGAGTGGGGCTAACACTGTACAGATGGTAAGTGCTATTTTACAAAATGGAGAAACACATATCCAAAAGGTACTAGATAATTTAGTAGCATGGATGCAAGAAAAAGAGTATGTTTCTATAAAACAGATGCAGGGAAGTATCTCTCTTCACCACACTAGCAATCCTGCTGC
>JASFZD010000051.1:0-5086 GCA_045046645.1 Sulfurimonas sp.
AGTTTAAATTCAAGGGTGCTAAAAAAGGTGATAAAATCGTCTTTACAACAGTTGATAACAATGGTAAAGAACAAACAGGTAAGAAAAAAATTAAATAAGTTTAAAAAGAGTGAAGCTTTAAGCTTGCTCTTTTAAACTCTTCATTAGATGTTTTTTAGTTTTACTCGTTGCAACCGCTTCAAAAGGGTCTTCTGGCCAATAGTGTCTTTTATACTTTCCTCTTACTTCTTTTCTAACCTCACTATAAGAATTTTCCCAAAAACTTTTTAAATCATAAGTTATCTGCATAGGTGTCATGGCAGGTGTTAATAGATGGATTTGTAGGGTAATAGTGCTGTTGAGTATTTTTGGTGTTTCATGAAGCCCAAAAACTTCCTGTATTTTTACGCTCATGGATGGTTTTTTATAGTCTGAGTAATTTATGTATATATTTGAACCACTCGGAACTTTAACACTTAATGGAGCCATTGTGTCTAAAAGCTGTTTGTCTTTCCATGAGAGAAGTGAGAAAAGTATTAGATAAACATCTAAAGCTTCAAGTGCCTTAATAGTTGTAATGTCTGAGAGATAAGGTTCTAACCATGAGTTAAGGGTGTGAAGTAAAGTTTCATCACTAAAATCTACAAACTCTACATGTTGATTTAAAAAGTTTACTCTTTCTTTTAATCTAGTAGCTTTTTTACTCCAAGTCAGCATCCCTAAACCCTCTTTTTTTACTAACTCTAAAAGCAGTTTTTTGAAGTTATGGTTTTTTGAAGATTGAATCGGTTTTGAGTGAAGCTGTAGTTTTAAAAAGTAACTCTCCTCTCTTATATCAAATCTCTTAGATTCTTTGTTATAAGTTATAGATTCTTTGTTTTTTATAAACGAAGAGAAATATTTCTCTATTTTTTCTATTGTTATGCTAAGAGCTAAATTGATAACAGAATCCCTTTCATGTGCATACAAATTTGCTACAACTAAAAACTCTTGGTTAAACAAAGAGTCTTCTACATATAAGACTGCTCCTTTTGCATTGCTTAGTATATATTTGTTATCATTTTTTACTCTCTGTTTTGCTAGTCTATCAGGATATGCAAACAGAAGCAGTAATCCAAGTATCTCTACATTAAGTGAACGATTTTTGTTCGCCACTTTTTTAATTTTTTTTAATTTTTTATAAAAAAACTCTGCTCCAGTTATAACTTCTTTGGCTCTAAATTTGTTTATATATTCACTATCCAAATCTTTTTCAAATAGATGTATAAATCTTGATAATATATCGCTATCTTTTGATGAATTTTTGAAAATATCTTGTTCACCTAAGAGTGAAGCTAAGAGACATGCTTCATAGGCAAAACCCAAATCATTAGCTTTTAAAATCATATAAGAAAACCTTGGATGAAGTCCTAAACTAAGAGCATCTTTTCCGAAGGATGTGATTTTAAATGAGTCATCTAACATAAAAAGGTCTTTTAAAACTTCTTGAGAATCTTGTACGATATTTGCATGTGGAATATCTAAAAATTTTAGCTCTTCAAACTTATCAACTCCCCATAAAGATAAATCCAAAATTAGCGAAGTTAAATCTGCTCTTAGTATCTCAGGTTTCGTAGATTGTTGGAGTATTTTTCCCTCATGCCAAAGTTTGTAACACACTCCTTTTGAGAGTCTTCCAGCTCGACCAGCTCTTTGAATGGCTGAATCTTTTGAGATAAATGTTAGCTCTAAATGATCCATAGCATTGGCATAGTTATAGCGTGATTGTTTTTCCAAACCAGAATCTATAACTACTCTTACACCCTCTATTGTCAAAGATGTTTGTGCGATATTTGTACTTAAAATTATTTTTCGTTTTGATGATTTAGCAATGGCACTATCTTGTTCTTTTTTTGGGAGTGAAGAGTAAAGTGGTAAAACTAAAATATCTTTTAGATTTGAAGAACTTGAAAGTGAGTTTTGTAAATTTCTTATCTCTTTAGCTCCTGCTAAAAAAACCAATATATCTCCATTATTCTCTTTTATAGCTTGTAATGTTGTATTTAAGAGTAGGTTGTTTAAAGACCTTGCATCAGGCTGTTTTGTTTTGATGTTTAGATAGATGTTTTGGACATCGTACATTTTTCCTTTTGATGTGATAACGGGAACACTCCTGAGTAAAGAGGAAATCTGCTCAGAATCAAGAGTAGCAGACATTATCAAAATCTTTAAATCTTCACGCAGAAGTTCTTGAACCTGTAAAGAGAGTGCAAGTGATAAATCGGTATGAATACTTCTCTCATGAAATTCATCAAAAATAATCATCGCAACATCATCTAAAGTTTGATTGCTTTGAAGTTTACGAACCAATATAGCTTCGGTAACAACTAAAATCTTAGTTTTTTTCGTGTATAGACTATCCATTTTTACCTGATAACCAACACTCTGTCCTAACTCTTCACCGAGAAGTTTTGCCATTTGAGTTGCAACATTACGAGCAGCAACTCGTCTTGGTTCTAACATGATGATTATTTTATCCCTAAGCCAAGCCTCTTTGAGTAAAGAGATAGGAACAATAGTACTTTTTCCAGCCCCTGGAGGAGCTTGTAAGATAAGTGTTGGATTGATTTTTAATGAGTTTTTGAGATCTTCTAAGACTTCATATATTGGCAGATTTGTCATATCAAGTATTATACATGATATATGCTACAAATTTCTTATGTATTGTATGTGATTTTATTTATAAGTGGTACTAGAGAGGGGATTTAAACCCCTAAGTCTTGCGGCGGTGGATTTTGAATCCAAATAAGCACTCAACTATAACTAGCTATAAATGTCATGATAGCATAGCAACTACGGGCTTTGTAATGAAACTTTAAACTATATCTATATATAATTGTCACAAAGGTACACAGTTGATTGTGTACCTAATTTCATACTATGGGACAAGTCGATTATGGGCTCAAAAACGATGAAAAAAGTTGCTAAATAGATGAAAAAATACGATGAGTGGAATGAAATAAAAAAGCAAATCTCTAGTAGAAACATTTATGTAGGTATAAAACCTATTAAATATCATAAAATTAAGAGGTGAAAAACAGATGACTAAACTAGACGGGAAAAGTAAAAACATAGTAAATGAAAACATACAAAACTTAAAAGAACTCTTCCCTGAAGTTTTTTCTGAGGGTAAAGTAGACTTCACTAAGCTACAAGAGGAACTAGGTGAGTTTACTGACAAAGAAAATGAACGCTATAACTTCACTTGGAATGGGAAACAAGAAGCCAAACGCATAGCTCAAACGCCATCTACTGGAACACTTAGACCTTGTAAAGAAGATAGTAAAGACTGGGACACAACTGGAAACCTGTATATAGAGGGCGATAACTTAGAGGTACTTAAACTTCTTCAAAAGTCTTACCACAAAAAAGTGAAGATGATATACATTGACCCACCATACAACACAGGTAAAGATTTTGTGTATAAAGACAACTTTCGAGACAACATTAAAAACTACATGGAGCAAACAGGGCAGATAGATAGTGATGGAAACAGACTAAGTACAAACAGCGATACAAATGGTAGGTATCATAGTGATTGGTTGAGTATGATGTATCCGCGTTTGAAACTTGCTAGAAATTTGCTTAAAGATGATGGGGTTATTTTTATCAGTATTGATGATAATGAGGTGGCTAATCTTAGGAAGCTTTGTGATGAGATATTTGGGGAGGATAATTATGTTCAAGAAATAATTTGGGAAAAAAAGTTTTCACCTCAAAATGATGCAAAATACTTTTCATTAAATCACGAACAAATTTTGTGTTATGCTAAAAACAAAAGTCTTTTTGAGAGAAATTTATTACCAATGACTGAAGAACAGATTGGTAGATATAAGAATTTAGATGATGATATTCGAGGTGTTTGGCAAAGTGGAGATTTAAGTGTAGCTACTTACAACATAGATTATGACTTTCCTATAAACAGACCAAATGGAACTATTGTTAATCCTCCTAGTGGAAGATGTTGGAGAACTTCAAAAGATAAATTCAATCAACTTATAAATGATAATAGAATTTGGTTTGGGTCAGATGGTACAGGTGTACCTAGAATTAAAAGATTCTTATCTGAAAGCCAACAAGGATTAGTTCCAATATCTATCTTTGGATATAAAAATGTTGGACATACTCAAGAAGCTAGTAAAGAAGTGAAAGCTATTTTTGATGATAGAAAGTATTTTGATTACCCTAAACCAGTAAAACTTCTTAAGAGGTTAATACATATAGGAACAAAAGACACCGATTTAATAATAGACTTTTTCTCAGGTTCAGGAACAATTGCACAAGCTATGTTCGCATTAAATGCAGAAGATAATGCAAGTAGAAAATATATATGTGTTCAACTCCCAGAAGAAACAAATGAAAAAAGTGATGCCTACAGGGATGGATATCAAAACATCTGTGAAATAGGAAAAGAGCGTATCCGAAGAGCTGGAGACAAGATAATAGCCGACAACCCAGACAAAGACTTCTCAAATCTAGATATAGGTTTTAAAGTCTATAAACTAGATAGCTCAAATATAAAAGAGTGGGATAGCGACTTTGATAACCTTGAAACCAACCTACTTGATGCTGTGGATAATATCAAAAGTGATAGAACAAGCGAAGACCTACTCTACGAAATCCTCTTAAAATACGGCTTAGACCTAACCCTACCAATAGAAGAACTAACCATAGAGGGCAAAACAGTCTACAACATAGGTCACGGAGCCTTAGTAGTCTGCCTAGATGACAACATAACCATAACAGTAGTAGAAGCCATAGCCGAGTTCATAAAAGAACAAGTAGTCTATGACGAAGAGAAGAAAAAAAGACATTCACGAGTTGTGTTTAAAGATGGAAGTTTTAAAGATACAAATGTGAAGACTAATGCTATTCAGGTATTGAAGCAATTTGATATTGATGATGTTGTAAGTATATAATTATGTATTTATCAACATTAAATATAGAAAATTTTAGAAAATATGAAGAATTAAATGTTGAATTCACAACTGGATTGAATTTAATAGTAGGCGAAAATGATTCAGGAAAGACAGCAATTATTGATGCTATAAAATATGTTTTACATACT
>JASFZD010000052.1:0-13251 GCA_045046645.1 Sulfurimonas sp.
ACTTTTTCATTAAAATCTTGTATTCCAAAACTCACACGGTTAAAGCCTGCTTCACTCATAACTCTCATCTGGTCTTCATTTATATGACGAGGGTCTATTTCACAACTAATCTCTGCATTTTTCGTGAAATTTGGAAAATATGATTTGATTTCATCAATAATAATTTTTAGTTGTTCTGCAGAAAAGAATGTTGGTGTTCCCCCACCAAAATGCATCTGAATAACTTCACGCTTCATATCTAAATGTTTACTCAAAATCTTCAACTCTTGTTTAAGATACTCTATATAACGCAACATTTTATCTTCTTTAGAAGTAAATACAACGCTACATCCACAAAAATAACAAGCATTTTTACAAAAAGGAAGATGAAAATAGAGGCTAAGAGGGCGAGTGCTGTCCTGAGACTCTATCTTTTTAATGTATGTATCATACCCATAAGAGTCACTAAACTCCAATGCCGTAGGGTATGATGTATAACGAGGACCTGGTTTTGAGTACTTTGTAAATTTTGCAAAATCTAACATATTTATCCATTTATCTATTGATTACCGCGATTATCTCTAAAAAGTGTTGAAGAAGTGATTAAACAATTACTCAAACTGCCCAGACAATCTTTGATAAATCTTTGATTTTTCTAAAAGTTGAGCATGTGTGCCACTATCTACAATCTCACCTTTTTGAATAACCAAAATTTTATCTGCGTGTTCTATGGTGCTAAGTCTATGAGCTATAGTAATCGTAATCTTATCTTTTGTGTATGAATCCAAGGCTCTTTGAATTCGTTTTTCACTCTCATTATCAAGTGCTGATGTTGCTTCATCAAAGAGGATAAGAGAAGCATGTTTATAAATAGCTCTTGCGATGGCTATACGCTGTCTTTGCCCACCTGAAAGATTTGCTCCAGCTTCACTCATTACCGTGTAAATACCTTTTTCTAGTTCAGCTACAAAACTACTAGCATCTGCAAGTTTTAATGCTTCGTTCACTTTTTCTTCATCTATATTCTCTTCACCATAAGCGACATTCGCTGCTAAAGTATCTTGAAAAATATAAATTCTTTGTGTTACTAGTGCAATATGATGCTTAAGAGATTGTTGTGTAAAATCTTTAATGTTTGTATCATTAACTAAAACTGCACCCTCATCTGGATCGTAAAAACGCAACATCATATTCATAAAAGTACTTTTTCCACCACCACTATCACCAACTAAAGCTATATTATCACCCTTATTAATCTTAAGATTGATGTTATTTAATATATTTTCACTCTCATATTTCAAAACAACATTCTGGTACTCTATGCTTGTAATATCTTCTTGAAGTAGTTTTTCGCCATCTGTAACTTTGTTTTTTGTATCAAGTATTTCAAAAACTCTTTCACTCGCAGCAAGAGCATCTTGGATTCTTGAGTAGACACCACCAATCTTACGAATAGGTTCAAAAACAAGACCAACAGCTGTTAAAAATGCAGTAAATTCTCCTACTGTCATTTTTCCTTCAAAAACCTCTTTTCCTCCAATATATATAACTGCTGCCATACCACTTACAGCAATAATCTCCATCAAAGGAGAGACAAGAGCACCGACATAAATTGTTTTCATATTTATCTTAAAAAAGTTCCAGTTCTCGACGCTAAAACGGTTCATTTCATAATTTTCAGTTGCGTTTGCTTTAATAATTTCACAATTATTAAAAACTTCTGTGAGTCGTGTAACCAAATCAGCATTTTTATCTTGTGAACGGTGAGAGTATTTTTTCAGTCTCTTTGCAATCTTTATAAGCGGAAAAACAACAAGAGGAACTACAATAAGTGTATAAAAAGTCAGTAATGGATTAAGATAAATAATGTAACCAACAAGAGCAAACATAGTAATCACATCACGAAACATATCAGGGAGCATATTTGATACAAAAAACTGAATACGCCCAATATCATTGGTCACACGAGAGATAAGCTCTCCACTTCTGTTGACATAAAGAAAAGACATATCCATCTCAATCATCTTACGAAGTAGTATTTCACGAAAACGAGTGACAATACTCTGCCCAATCTTTTCCATAAATATCGTTTGAATATACTTTCCTATTGCCTTTGTCACAAAAATGGCAACAAGTGCTGCAGGGATGAGATAAAGCATCTCTTTATCTTGTTTTATGAACATATCATCCATCAAAGGCTTCATGATATGTGCAGTCGCAGCAGTAGAAATAACAATCAAAATTCCACCAAAAATCACTAGCATATAGTAAAACTTATACTCTTTTATATAAGGCCAAAATCGTTTTATAATACCTTTCAATTTATCTCCTGAATCGTTTGTTTTCTTCTAACATATTAGATATAATGTTGCCATATAATTTAACATAAAATAAGAAAATTGCAAATATTACATTTGCGAAATTATAGCATAATCTATAGGTAGCCCATGACTTTCAACAAACAAATATTTCTAACAACTATCGTCCTAATAAGCTCAATCATCTTCTTTGCTTTGACTGATGTAGACATCACCCTCCAAGATTATTTTTTTAATACTCAGACGCATAGTTGGATTGTTGATACATACGCACAACCATATCGATTAATTTTTTATAGTGGCATTAAACGACTACTAATAGTGATAGCAGTATCTTTTCTTCTCATTCTAATATTTTTTAGAAACAAAAAACTGATTAAGCCATATAGAAGAGGTATAATAATTGTCATTTTATCTGCCATATTGGTTCCTTCAGCAGTAGGTGCACTAAAAAAATATACAAATATGCCATGCCCAAAAAATGAAATACACTATGGTGGAGAGTACCCAAGAACTGCTGTATGGGAAAGTTATCCCGATAGTTTTCAAGGCTCTAAGCTTAAGTGTTGGCCTGCGGGTCATGCAAGTGGAGGGTTTGCACTACTAAGTCTCTTTTTTCTTTTTAAAAGTAAAAAAAGTAAAAAAATTGCATTTACATCTGCCATGGCGATTGCTTGGAGCATGGGACTTTATAAAATGTTAGTAGGTGATCATTTTTTAAGTCATACGATTATAACTATGTTGCTAGCTTGGCTCATTATTTTATTGATAGCAAAAACAACACTTAACTACTCTACAAAAAGACAAAAAGATACCATATGAACATTCCCTTACATGTAACAATACGAAAATTGATTAATGATTTTATAAATTGGTTGCTCTCATTTGCTAATAAAAATCCAAATAATAATGAGTTTATAGATAAAGATGAGATAAGAAGCATCATCATCGTAAGACCAAACTACAGAATAGGTAATTTGATTTTTTTAACTCCTCTCATAAATGAACTTGCCAAACATCTTCCTCATGCAAAAGTTGATATCATTGTAGGGATGAAATTAGCAGGAAAGATACTTCTTCCTCTCCCTAATGTACAAAAGATTATTGACATCCCAAGAGAATTATTACTTCATCCTATGGATATGTATCATTTTATAAAAGATGTTAGAGCAAAAAAATATGACCTTGCTATCAATATCATGGGAGCTTCTACAAGCTCTCAGATTGTCACTTCTTTAATAAATGCTAGATATAAAGCAAGTTATTATAATGAAAAAAGCTGGGGGAAACTCACTCATACAACACCACTAAAGCGATTATATAATCATATAGGTTTAGAATCTTTAGAACTCATAAGGCTCTTTGATATCCAAGCACCAAAAGAAAATTTAAAACTTGACATTAAACTCACAAAAGAAGAGATACAAGGGGCAAAAGAAGATTTAAAAAGTCTGCTACAAAATGCTACTATCACAAAACAAACAAAGACAATAGCTCTTTTTAGAAATGCTAGATTTGATAAAAAGATAACTGATATATGGTGGGAAGAGTGGTTGAATGCTCTGTATGAACTTAATAAAAACATCTTAGTTATTGATATATTATCACCTGACATTCCAACAAAACTCAACGATAAAGTTTTAGAATATTCTAACAAAAATCTTAGAGCTTTGGGAGCATTTTTTCATGAGTGTGATTTATATGTAAGTGCAGATACAGGTCCCATGCACTTAGCCGCCGCATCAGATGCAAAAGTTTTAGCACTGTTTAACAAAACAAGCATCCAAGCTTATGGTGCATTAGGTGAAAAAAATAAAACAATAGACATCAATGATTTATCTGTGCAGGATGTAGCAAAAATTACTCAGGATTTTTTATAGTTTTTGTTACATACGCTTGTGCATCTTTAGCATAATTTTTATCAAGAGCATACTTACGACTATCTACTGCTCCAAGCAGATTTATCAACACAAAATAAAGACTCACAAAAAAAATAAACTTTTGTAAATATTGTCTGCTATACTGTTTAAAGTAAACTAAAAAAGGCATAATAGCAAAAGGAAAAACAATAATCAGATGCCAATAACTAAAAATAATAGGCGATAAAATAGAGCTGATAAACACCCCAAAAAGAGCGCCAAAAACATACAAGAGTAGCCACTCTTCTTTTGAATTTATTAGCACATTTCTTGTAAAAATTTTTGTTTTTACTTCTTCATAAAAATAACGATTTGCTTTGTAAGAGATGTATACACTCACTGCTCCAACAGAAAAAACAATCGCCTTATAAAGATACGCAACTGCTATTTGTAAGCCAGAAGAAAGCCCAAGCCAATCAAAATGAGCACTTGCTATAAGCTTGTTAGGAAATATAAAAGAGCCGTATCGTAACCAATAGATAAAAGATTTTAAAACAGGATATACATGTACCCCACCCCATCCAATATAGCGTTTACTCGCATTTGGGTCTTGGTTGTGTCTAATTGCTTCATTATTCATAAATTCTATCGCATAAGGGACGAGTGAAGCTCCTACAAGCATGATGCCAAAGATGACACCGTACCAATTGACTTGCACCATCTTCCTAAAAATAAGATACAAAGAGATGATGCCTAAAATCAACCATGAATAATGAAACTGCATTGCCAAACCAATAGCTAAAACATGTAAGGTCGCATATATAAATGAACTTTTTTCTCTCATCTTAAAAGCTGTCCAAAAATGAAGAGCACTAAAAAAGAAAAGATAAGAAGGATTGTATAAAATATTTTCAAACAATAACCAAGGGTTTAACCAATAAATAATCAAAAAGACTAAACGAATATCACTTTTAAAAATACCTTTTATCACATTATCTAAAAGAAGATAAGAAAAAAGGTGTAAAAATATCACAAGAAGCATCGGAGACCATGGTGAATCATATAGCACTATAGGAACACCAACTGCAAAAGATATCATACTCCCTGGCACATTTCCAACGACACTAGCAGCATTACCAAAACTTGTCCATATATCTTTATATGCCCCCAAATAACCTTTATAAAGCATCTGCGTTTGATCACCTGTGAGTATTTGATGCTGTGCATAAAAAAGTGACAGTCCAAAACCTATAAGAAGAAAAAATAGCTGCATAAATTTAAAATTTTTTTCTGTATATGTCATCTGAAAGTCCAAAATTTATGTATAACAAAAGTTATCAATGGCATTATAGCCACTATTAAGAGTGTATGTAAATAACTGTTTTCTATTGCAATTGTATTGGATAAGAAAAAAGAAAAAAGAAAAGTTCCAAACTGAACAATAAAAAATTTGAATAATTTTAGAAAATGAAACTCTGTTTGAAAAACATACAATGTCTGAAATATATAAGAAAAAGAAAAAGCAATAAAAAAAGCAAACATATTGGCAATAAACACCGATGTACTCAAAAAGTAGATAATACTCCAAGCACTTGCTAGGTGAACTAAGGTTGCTAAGAGACCAAAAAGTCCATACTTTCCAAGCTGGTAAACGAAAGTTTTAATATTCATTTTCTACGATATAAATCGGTCTATTTTTTGATTCTATATAAATACGACCAATGTACTCACCTAGGATTCCTATACCCATAAGCTGAATCCCTCCTAAAAATAAAACAACAGTCATAATAGAAGCATAACCAGGGCTATCAATCCCAAAAACAAGGGTTTTTAAAATAATCCATGCACCAAAAATAAAAGATATAAACGCTAAAAACATACCGATATAAAGCCAAACACGAAGTGGTGCTGTTGAAAAACTAGTAATACCATCTATGGCAAAATTCCATAGTTTCCAGCCATTAAAACTTGTATCGCCTGCTACTCTTTCCTCGCGTTTATACTCAACAACTGCCGTCTTAAACCCAAGCCAAGCAAATATACCTTTCATAAATCTTTGTGTCTCTGGCAACCTCTTTAACTCTTCTACTACTCGCCGCGACATTAGTCGATAATCTCCTACATTGTGAGGAATCTCTATATCAGAGATTTTATTGTGAAGTTTATAAAAGGTTTCTGCACTCGTTCTTTTCATAAAAGTATCTGTTGTTCTATCAACTCGCTTGCCGACAACCACATCAAAACCATTTTTATACTCCCGTATAAAATCAATAATTAGTTCAGGAGGATCTTGTAAATCAACATCAATAGGAACAACAACTTCACCATAACATGCATCAATACCAGCCGTCATAGCCGCTTCTTTGCCAAAGTTTCTTGAGAGATTAATGACTCGAACACTCTCATACTCTTTAGATTTGTTTTTCAAAACTTCTAGTGTGTTATCTTTACTTCCATCATTCACAAAAACTATTTCATAACTACTATCTATAGTTTTTAAAACAGTAAATATCTTTTTTAAAAAAATATCAATAACATCTTCTTCGTTATGGCAAGGGACTACTATGGATAAGAAGGGATTTATCTTTTTTATCATGAAAAACCTATCATTTTTTGTTTAATTATACACTTTTTTAGCTTGTTTTTGATAAAATTCTTTAATCTTTAAAAACAAGAGAAGCACTAACATAATATGAAAAAAGTATCAGAGTCTCATTAATGACATTAAGCAATATAAAAACACTAGATTATAATAAAATCATTAACTACTTATTAATCGGGTATGCTTTTTCTCTTCCTCTCTCAAAAGCGAGTACGAATATATTTGAAACACTCATTCTGCTAACTTGGCTTCTCCAAGGGGATTGGAAATCAAAATATCAACTCTATAAAAAAAATCTTCTTATTATTGGTTTCGTAGCATTAATGATAGCATACACAATTTCCATCCCTTGGGCAATCGATACAGAATTTGCCTTAAGATACATCGCTAAATTTAGGCACTTTTTAATTATACTTGCCATCTACTCATCATTAGATAAAGATTTTGTAAAGCGTATACTCTCAGCCTTTTTAATAGGTATGTTTTTGAGTGAAATTATGTCTTATGGTATCTATTTTGAACTCTGGCACTATAAAAATATTTTACCAACTGACCCATCCCCTTTTATGAGCCATGTAGATTACAGTGTTTATCTTGCTTTTACAAGTGTTTTATTACTTTCAAGAATTATCGATAATACAGAAAATAATATAAAAATAAAAATAGGATATGCACTCTTTTTTATCAGTGCTACTTCAAACCTTTTTATAAATGGTGGAAGAACTGGTCAAGTTACTCTTATAATTCTCATTTATATCAGTGTTCTCCTAAGTTTTAAACATAAACTAAAAGCACTTGTAACTTCTACTCTACTTATCACCACTATCTTTACCCTTGCATACAATTTTAGCCCAAACTTCAAGCAAAGATTAATACAGGGCAGTGAAGGTATTTCCAATATGATATATAAAAATAATTATACATCTGATGGCTTCAATCAAAGAGTGTCCTTATGGATTGTTGGTATAGATAACTTTCAAGATCATTTTTTCATTGGAAATGGACTGGGAAATGATACAAAAGAAATCAAATATTATGCACAAAAAAGAGGATTTGACCCTGAGTTTTTATCTAAATTTGGCGATAATCATAATATGTTTTTAATCGTTGCTTTACAAATTGGAATCATTGGATTGTTTATAATGATTTTTATTTTTTACGCTATTTTCACTTTAAAGTTCAATTCCAATATGCATAAAATACTCAATTTAACTTTTATAGTCGGTTTTTTCTTGTGGTCGATGGGAAATACAACATTTCACACAATGAATCCTATGATCTTTTTTGCACTCTTCGCAGGACTATTTAACAAAATATCTGCAATTGAAAGTGCTAATATAAAGATAAAAGTATAAAAGAAAAACTCAATATTAATTGTCTATCTTGTTTCGTGCAACTATCCCACTTAATGATTCCAACTTACTTCTTCTTTTAATATTCTGGCAGGATTACCTCCAATAATAGTACTTTCTTCTTCGAATTGTTTTGTCACTGTTGTATTAGCCCCAACAATAGAGCCATTAGGGATTATCGTATTTTTTAAAATAAAACTTCTTGCCCCTATCCATACATTTTTTCCAATAATAATCTCTTTGTCTTCATTTATATGCTTATCATCTTTATCATGTATTTCATGCTGATCTGTATCCATTATGATACTTTGCCAAGCTATCATCACATCATCACCAATAGAAATTTTTTTAGCACAAATAATAAAGGTGTCTCCAGTAATGTTTAAATTATTTCCAAGACTTAAGTTACCGCTTACAAATAATTTAGCACCCACTCCTACTTTTGCTTTACCTTTAAAATGTATATTACCTGTTATTTTTATTATTGTTCTATCATATCTATAATCCAGCATATCAGTGCCACCAAAGCCTATGCGAACTATACCAGTTTTAATTTTATCCAAAGATACAGTTCCTGACAAAGACTGTAATTTTGTTTTTCTTGAAACTACAATAGGTAAATATATGGCTTGTTTTAAAGGTAGTAATCTTAAATTAACATATATACTTTTAGGTATACCTGAAAAATATCTAACCAGTTTTACAATTTTATCTGTATTCATATATACACCTATGCGAAGATTTCTGAATTATCAAAAAATAGCTAATTTAATTTTAGACAAATTATAATTTATTACGATAATAATCTAATAAAAAACAAGTTCCAACTTATCCCTAAAATTATATCATCACTTCCAACATTATTACTTAAAATTAAAACTTCATTAAATATACAAAAGAGTCCAATAAGTGCTTGAGCACAATAAATAATCTATTTACTGTTCCCAAGCAATATTTTCTTTCACGACTTTAGCTGGATTTCCAACTGCAATAGAGCCTTGAGGAATATTTTTTGTTACTGTCGAGTTTATTCCAACTACTGAATTAGCTCCAATATTTACACCTTTTAAAATTGTAACATTATCAGCAATCCAAATGTTTTTTTGCAGTGTTATATCAGCAGCAAAATTAATTCGCTTATTATCTTGATATATAGGATGCCCATCGGATGTCATTATCGTTGCATTTCTTGATAACATACAATTATCATTAATAGTAAGTTTTGCACCATCTTTTGATGACAAGTAGCTGTCTTCACCTAAAATACAATTGTTACCAATTGTTATAGAAGAGTTATTTCCTAATATTTCTAATGTCGTATGTCGCAAGACTGTAGCATTTTCAATAGTAAGTTTATTGTTATTTCCTTTGATATATATACTACAATTAACTAGTTTAGCATCTTTAGCAATATATAATTTACAACTATCTTTTATTCTAATCTTATTTCTAAGTCTTTGTAAAAAACTAAATTTATTCATATTATCACTTTATATAATTTATCACTCTGTTTGGTATCATCAAATTTTTGCATAACTTTATTATAGCCAGCAATTTCCAACTTATTCTTTAATCTTTGATCATCAGAAAGCATTTGAATTTTATTTGCTAAATCTTGGCTACTTCCATCAAAAAGTACTCCATCAATACAATCATCTATAATTTCTAAAGGTCCACCATTATTTGTTGCTATGATTGAAACTTTATTGACCATGGCTTCTATCACGACAAGTCCAAATGTTTCATTTTTAGTGGCTAAAATATTGACATCAAAAAGATGCATATATTCATTTACATTTTTTGTAAACCCTGTAAAAATAATTTTTTGTTTTATATCTAAATCTATTGCTTTTTGTTTTAACTCTTCTAGGTATTTATCATCCATCGCTGAACCAACAATGAATGCTTTTATATTTAAATCTTCTAACTTTTTGATTGCTTCTATGACTTTATGCTGACCTTTGCCTTCTTCTATTCGTCCCACTATACCAACTATAAATTCATCTTTTAAGTCATATTTATCTCTTAGGCTAAGAACAATCTCTTTATCAGTTTTCACTTCTTTCGTACCCAAATAAACCATCTCTAACTTCGGTCGAACATCCTCTGGTATAAACTTTTCTAACTGTTCTTTCACTTTATATGTAACAGCATGTATCATATCTATATTTTTATACAACCATTTATGGTATATATCATCTTTAAAGCGTGTCATTCCCATATGACGACTTTGCACTAACTTTGGTTTTTTTTGACTCAATAGTTTAGCTAAAACAGCAGTTAGGATATCTTTTGTCCAATGAAAATGGATAACATCTATATCATTTATATCTATATATTTCGCTAATTTTAAAGCTGGAATTATTGGAAATAGTTTATTGCGTTTTATGTGAAGTTTATCTTTACTTTCAAGAAAATCATCAAGTTTGGACAAAGGAGCAACTACCACTTTACATCGACTTTTTTGCGAAAAATTTTCATAACAACTTACCACAAAAAGTTCTAAACCTCCAAGCCCATCAGATAAACACAATTCTAAAATATTTTTATTTTTCATAAAGCTTATTAATCATTATCTTTGAAGATTCAAAAACAGCATCCACATCTGGACTCGTATATTGTATATTAAAAACACAGTCATGTTTTTCTTCTCGTGGCCAATATCTAAAAGGAGGAATTTGAAAAAATATCCCTATTGTTGGTGTTTCCAAAGCAATTCCAATATTTCTTACTCCTGTGTCATTTGAGACTAAACATCTACTTTTTGATATGAGTTTCATAACATCTTCAATACTCATTTTTTCTTGAAGCAGCACATTCTTTTTCTGCGCAAGAGGTTCATATATCTCTAAAAACTTTTCATTCTCTCCGATACCTTGAAGTATTATATGGTTGTAGTCTTTAAATACATCAGACATTCTATCTATAAGAGTTTTAAATTTTTCTTTTTCCCAACATTTATTTTCAACAGATGCACCAGCAAAATAAATGATTTGTTTCACATCCTCTTTTGGATACTTTTCCTTATTTCCATAAACAAGAGGTATTCGCGTTTTTGCACCTAATATATTAAGCATATGCAAAACAGATTGTGCTTCAACTACAAAATCACTTCTTAAAGTTGCAATATCATAAAAAAATCGTCTTAATGCTCTATAAGGATATCCAATTTTTAATTTTGCGTTTGCCACAACAATTAAAAGTAATGTAATCGTACTATCTGTCAAGTCAAAAATGATATCTTGAGGTGCTAAAGTTCTTGCTTCTTTGATTCTTGTTAGAAGATTTGTTTTAGAGCCATCTTCTTTATATCTGCTCATAACATGAACCGCATCAACCAAATCATCAGGAATGCCATACATATAATGCTTAATAACGCTCAATGTTATTGTAGCATTTGGGAAAAATTCACGAAGCTCTATGAGAAAAGGTCTAATATTCATAAAATCGCCGATAGCAGCATGACGAATAACAGTGATCTTTGTAATCTCTTTAGGATTAACACTAGCCAAATAATTTCTAGCACTTTTCGATGCAAATGCACTACCTCTTCTAAAGTTTAACTTCAAAATAAAACCTTTTTTTGTATAATGTTTATTATACAAAATAAACTATGAGATATATATGAATTATACATTAAATCCTATCTTTGCTAATGATTTTAAAAATTTTACTCTTAAGATTAGAGATTTTTTTAATAAAAACGCCGAAACTATTCATAAGGCTAGAAATGAATTAAAAATTATAGAGTCTCATAATATCTCTACAGTTGTAAAGTCATTTAAAAAACCAAATTTATTTAATAGGATTGTATACTCTTTTTTTAGAGATTCTAAAGCTAAAAAGTCCTACCAATACTCACTAAAAATCAAAGATTTTGTTCCTAAACCTATTAGTTATATAGAATTTTATGAAGATAATCTTCTTAATGATAGCTATTTTATAAGTGAACAGTTTGTCTATGATTTCACCATAAGAGAACCTCTTTTAGATAAAAATTTTAAAGATAGAAAAGAAATTTTACAAGCCTTTGCAAGGTTTACATTAGAACTTCACGATAATGGTATATTTCATAAAGACTATTCACCTGGTAATATCCTTATAAAAATAGAGAATGAACACTATACTTTTAAAATAGTGGATATAAATCGTATGAGTTTTTTTGAACTATCAGAAGAGGACAGAGCAAAAAACTTTTCTAAACTTTGGGCAAGTGAAGAAGCACTCACAACTATAGCCACTGAATATAAAAATAATTTTACATGCACTGATGATTTTATAAACAAAACACTTCATTATTCTTTACAAAATAAAAAAATAAAAAATTTCAAAAAATGGCTCAAAGGAAAAGAAATTGATTGGTAATATTTCAGCAGTAGTCCTTGCTAAAAACAATGAAGTAACTATTAAAAATACACTAGAAGCTTTATCAACATTTAAAGATGTAATCGTTTACGACAATGGATCAAGCGATAAAACCATCGAAATCGCAAAAGGATATTCAAATGTAAATTTAATAGAGGGTGAATTTAAAGGTTTTGGATGGACAAAAAATAGAGCAGCCTCTTATGCTAAAAATGATTGGGTACTTATTGTAGATAGTGATGAAGTTGTAGATCATGAGTTGTTGCATGTTCTTAAAACTAAAAATCTTTCTAAAGATACTGTTTATATCTTAAATTTTAAAGCTTATTATAAAGATATTCAAGTCAAATACTGTGGTTGGAATAATCAAAAAATAAAAAGACTTTATAACAAAACAGTTACAAAATATGATGACAATGATGTTCATGAAGATATTATTATAACAGCACTTAAAACTGAAGAATTAGAAGGCAATATTAATCACTACAGCTACCAATCTTTAGAACAACTTATAAACAAAGCCAATGTTTACTCTACTCTTTTTGCACAAAACAATGTAGGCAAAAAAAGTTCTTCACCATTAAAAGCCTTTTTTAATGCTTTGTATTCTTTTATCAAAACTTACATATTTAAACGCGGCTTTTTAGATGGTTATGTTGGTTTAGCTATTGCCTTTTCGCATATGATTACCAATTTTTTCAAATATCTTAAACTCTATGAACTTAATAAAGAATTAAAATCTAAATAACTCTTTTTTTACTTCATTAAAGATATCT
>JASFZD010000053.1:0-8686 GCA_045046645.1 Sulfurimonas sp.
TAGGGTTTTATTGCCGTACTTACAAGAGGCAGTTTTAATCTTTGAAGAGGGTGGAGACATAAAATCAATAGACAAAACACTTTTTGACTTTGGAATGCCAATGGGTGCGTTTACTCTTATTGATACTGTTGGTGTAGATATAGGCAGTAGTGTTGCTACAATTTTAAATAATGCTTATGGGGAAAGAATGAGTGTCTCTACTCTTATGCAAGAAATGCTTACAAAAAAATGGCTCGGCAAAAAAGTACAACTAGGTTTTTATGATTATAAACCTGCTATACCAATTGTCAATCAAGATATAGCTATCTTACAAAAAGGAAGCGATAAAATAAGTCAAGAAAAAATCATTACAAGAACTATGATGATAATGATAAATGAAGCATCAAGATGTTTAGAAGAAGATATAGTTGATAATGCACGATATCTTGATATGGCTATGGTTATGGGGACAGGCTTCCCTGCTTTTCGTGGTGGTTTATTGCGTTATGCTGATACACTAGGAGCAAAAGTCATACTAGACTCGCTTAATGAACTTCAAGACATTCATGGTAAACGATTTGTTCCTTCACAACTTCTTGAGGAGATGGCAAAAAACAATGATACTTTTTATGGAGGTGTATTATGAGCTCATTTAAACAAACAAGAGTGAAGTTTTTTACTAAACCACTTTTTAATATGCTAAATGACAAAGGACTTTTACCATCAATTTCTCAAACAGAAAGAACTGCTTTACGCGCTGGAGATGTTTGGATGGAAGGCGACCTTTTTAGTGGACGACCTGATTTTAAAAAAATATTTGCATATCCCTACCCTAAACTCACACAAGAAGAACAAGCATTCTTAGATACAGAAGTACAAGAACTTTGTTCTATGGTAGAGGATTGGGAAATATTTAAAACAAGAGATTTACCAAAAAAAGTTTGGAAATATCTCAAAGACAAAAAGTTTTTTGGAATGATAATTCCACAAGAGTATGGAGGTTTGGGATTTAGCGCTTATGGACATAGTTGTGTCATAGAAAAACTTGTCACAAAGTCTCAAGTTTTAGCGATTACTGTCATGGTACCAAACTCTCTTGGACCTGCCGAGCTCTTACTGCATTATGGAAAAGAGAAACAAAAAAATCATTATCTGCCAAGACTTGCAAACGGAAGAGACATTCCATGTTTTGCCCTTACTGAACCAGAAGTTGGAAGTGACGCTGCAGCCATTCACTCTTATGGAGAAATATTTAAAGATGAAAATGGTAAAAAAAGGATTCGCTTACAATTTGAAAAACGCTACATTACACTAGGGTCAATTGCTTCCATCATAGGACTAGCATTTGATTTAAAAGACCCACAAAATCTTCTTGGATTAGGTGAAGAACTAGGAATCACCTGTGCCTTAGTAAGTGCCAAAAAAGATGGAGTTGACCAAACTAGACGACACGATTCTCTTAATGTTCCTTTTGTAAATGCACCTCTTGTAGGTAAAGATGTTATTATAGATATAAATGATATTATCGGGGGTGAAGAAGGTATAGGCAAGGGCTGGGAGATGCTCATGGAGTCTTTAGCCGTTGGTCGTGGAATCTCGCTACCTTCTACAAGCACAGGAGGAAGTAAACTCGCAACTTTTGTGGCTTCAACATACAGTGTTGTTCGTTATCAATTTGGGCTCTCAATCGGTAAGTTTGAAGGTGTTTCTGAAATTATTGGAAAACTCGGAGCTGATACTTATCTACTTGATTCTGCTAGAACCTTTACGCTTGGAGCTATTGACAATGGTGCGAAACCTGCCGTTGCAAACGCAATCATGAAATACCAAAGTACAGAAAAATTTCGTAAGGCAATTTTACAAGCGATGGATATTCAAGGAGGTGCAGCAATTAGCCGTGGTCCTAAAAATCTTTTAGCTCATGCTTATTTTGGTGCACCTATCGGTATTACAGTTGAGGGTGCAAACATCATGACGAGAACTCTTATACAGTTTGGTCAAGGGATTATTCGTTGTCATCCTTATGCTTATGCTCAGATAGAAGCTTTAGAAAGTGGCGAGATAGATACTTTTGATACCCTACTTTTTGCACATATCAAACATGTTTTTTATAACGGATTTTTATCAATTGCCTTAGGATTAACAAGAGGTTATATCCATCGTGCAACAAGAAACGATGCTACTGCTAGATATGAGCAGAAGTTGGCATGGGCATCAGCAAAATTTGCTTTTTTAAGTGATGTAGCTTTAGGTCTTATGGGAGCTGGCTTAAAAAGACGCGAATCTATCTCTGGTCGTTTTGGTGATATTCTCTCTGAGATGTACATGATGACTGCAACACTCAGAAGATTTAGAGAAGACGGTTCTTTAAAAGAAGACGAGATTTTACTTAGAGTGGCACAAGAGAGTGGATTTAACAAAATCGATGAAGCCTTTATGGGTATCTATGCAAATTTATCAACTGGTATCTTATCTTGGGTATTTAATATCAAACGATTTTTTGTCAAACTTAACCCAATGGGAGAGAGTATAAAAGATGCAGATTTACATACGATTGCCATGCAGATGAGTTCACAAAGTGATTTAAGACAAAGAGTTTGTTCTAATATCTACCATGGGAAAAGGATTACCAAACTCATAAACGCAGCTCAAGCGATGCAAGATGCTCAGAGTGTCTTTACTAAAGTAAAAACATCAGGTTATGATACACTTAGCGAAGAAGAAAAATCCTTATTTCAAAAAGCAAAAACATTACAAGAAGAGGTTATTGCTGTTGATTCCTTTACACAAGAAGAGTATAAAAAATGCTAAGATTCATCTTACAACTTTCCTCTTGGGTTATATTTTTATTTAAAAAATCCATAGGGGCTAACATAACAACAAGTGGTAAACTTTCCCACAAAATCCCTACACTTTTTATGTCAAATCATTTTACTCGTTTTGAAACATTTATAGTTCCTTATGTTTTATTTAGTCAGTATAATCGTAAAGCACGCTCATTAGGAGATGATTCAGTTTTTGTGGGGTGGTTAGGAAAATATATGCGACTAGCGGGTTCTATCTCTATCAAAAATAAAATCAAAGATAAAATAATGATAGATGACTTACTCTCAGGTTATGCTGATTGGACTATTTATCCTGAGGGGTATATGGTAAAAAACAAACTCATTACTTATGAAAATAATGAGTTTCATATACACACAAAACTAAGAGATGGACCTGTTTATACTGGTGCAGCTGTTTTAGCTTTAAAAACAGAGATTAAGAGAGCCTTATCTGATACAGCCAACAAAGAAATAAATTTAGATATCGTTCCTCTTACAATTAGCTATTATCCTATTCGTCCTGGAGAGAGCAATGTTTTATTATGGATAGATAAATATTTAAACATTCGTGGTACGCGTTTTTTTGAAGAGCTAGAGATAGAGATAAATTTACTTTTACATTCAAACATTAACCTACATTTTGGAGAACCTATACCTGTTAAAAACTACATAGATAAATTTCTTCAAGCACATAAAGTGTCTCTAAAAGATGAAAAAACAGTTGATGAGCTCTTAGATAAACAGAGAAAATTACTTATCACAGATGTGATGAGAAACGTCTATGGTAATGCCCTCATCAATTTTGACCATATTTTTATCCTCTCTTTAGTTACAATGCCAACACTAAAGGTATGTCCTAGTTATCTTAAAACATTGATTTATAAAAATACAAGATCACTACGAGATGTCAAAAGTTTAAATCTTCATCCTGAGCTAAAAAATGAACTTTTCAAGTTAGTTCTTCAAACTGATTATGCTCCTTTTCTTTCTGCAATTAATTTAGCTCAAACGCAGCATATTCTTTACAAAGATAGTGAGGGTGATTATCTATTTGATAGAAATCTTCTTGAGCAAACTTATGATTTCAACAAAGTACGCGTTAAAAATACTTTGCAAGTTATACTCAATGAAATAAAATGGCAAAAAGAGATTGTAAAGACAGCATATCATAATGCAACTTACACACAAAAAGAGCTTCAAGAAGACAACTTTACTTATCTGCAAAACAAAGAGTGGAAAATTTATGAAGCTGAATACCTTTTATATCATGAGAATCCTCCTTCACATGAGAGCATTGGTGCACCTATCGTGCTTTTCGATAAAAAGAACACAAAAGGACTTGTATTTTGCCATGGTTATATGGCATCACCTAAAGAAGCTAAAGCTTTAGCCCAATATATTTTTAAAAGAGGAATAAATGTCTATCTACCTAGACTCAGAGGACATGCAACTGACCCTCAAGCTTTAAAAAACGTTAGTGCAGATGATTGGGAGCTTGACTTTGCACTTGCGTTTACTGCAATGCGTCAAGTGTGTGAAAAAGTATATATTGGAGGTTTTTCCACTGGTGGTTTACTAGCACTTTTACATGCATCAATGTACCATGTTGATGGTGTTATTGCCATCAACTCTGCTTTAAGACTTAACAATTTACAAGTAAGTTATGTCGTGCCAACTCTGCATGTTTTTAATGAAATGATTTCTCATCTTCATGCGAAAGGTATTAGAGAGTGGGTTGAAAACCATAGCGAAAATCCAGAGATAAATTATGCAAAACATCCATTAGAATCTATCGCTCAAATGGAAAAAATCATGACAAAAGCTGATAAGGCACTCAAAAGAATCAAAGCTCCAATCTTAATACTCCAAGGAGATAATGACCCAGTTGTCAATCCAAAAAGTGCTCAATTTATATATAAAGGTGTAAAATCTAAATGGAAAAAACTTGTACTCGTTCCAAGAAAAAACCATACAATTATAGTTGGCAAAGGTTCAGAGGAAACCTTTGAAAGTATTCATCGCTTTATAAAGGATGTTCATGAACTCTAAAACTAAAATCATTATTGTTGGTGCTGGTTATGCTGGACTACAAGCTCTTGAAATACTTTGCAAAAATAATAACAATGAAATATATCTTTTTGATAAACATCCCTATCATTACTTACAAACTGAAGTTTATAATTTTATAGCGAATGAACATGATTTTTCAAAAATCACTATTGATCTTTTTACCTACACACACGGTTTTGAATCTAATGTCACTTTTTATAAAGAAGAGATTATGCATATTGATTTTCAAAACAAAAAAATCTCTACTAATATACAAAGATATGCTTATGATTATTTGGTAATAGCAGTAGGTTCACGGACAAAGTTTGTGAATAATATGAAAGGATTAAAAGAGTATGCCCATGGAGTTAAATCACTTCAAAGTGCCCTGTATTTTAAACAAAAATTTGAACTATCTTTATTTAAAAAAATTGAGGAAGAGGGTAGGCAATGCACTCCTCTAAATATTGTTATTGCTGGTGCTGGATTAAGTGGTGTAGAAATAGCTGCACAAATGGCATCATTTTCTAATGATTTTTACAAAGAAAATCATTTTTTATGTAGAAAACTCAATATAGTTATTATCAACTCATCAGCCAATATTCTTAAAGGTGTTGATAAGCATCTTGTTAAAAAAAGTACAAGCAGACTCAATGTACTTGGAGTACAAATAAAGAATAATACTAGAGTACTAGAGATTCAGCAAGATAGAGTCATCTTAACCAATAATGAAACTATGATGATGGACTTTATGATTTTTACAGGAGGAATTGAACCCAATCAACTTATTTTTGATTTGGAATTAGAAAAGAATGAAAAAAACTTTTTAGTTGTTAATGAGTATCTTCAATGTAGTGGACACGAGTGTGTCTTTGCGATTGGTGATTGCACAACATTATGGGATAAACAAAATAACCCTATCGCTTCAACTGCTGATGTTGCTGAACAAATGGGGTATTTATGTGCTGACAATATAACTTCTCTTATCCAAAAAAAACCATTAAGAAAACATACTATAAGCTCTCGTGGTATCTTAATCGCTATAGGGAAAAAGTATACAGTTGGAAAACTTTTTGGTTTTTACATCAAAGGATACTTTGCTTACTTAATCAAAAAAATAGTTGAATTAGTCTATGAAAAAAAATTAAATTATCGTGCGAACAGAGGTGCATCAAAAATATTTAAGTGAAAAATTTATACTACTCCAATATGTCAAGACAACATTTTCAAAAATCTAATTCTCTCCTAGTCTATTACTCTACGCTACACTTTCACTTGATTTAGTGTAATTCTCATCATTAATTTTTAAACTATCAAAATAAATATTCATAAGTTTTTTATACTTCAATGTTTCATGAAATCGTCTATAATTGTAAAACTTCATATAATCACTAGCATCACTTTTTAGAACAGACATTCTCTCATTTTCATGTAGATATATTTTTTCAACTTTAGCACTTCTCTGTCACTAGAACCTATTAAATAGTTTAACCCTATCTCAATCATTTTATACCCTTTATCTATTTATAAAAATATTATACCTTATCTCCATAAATCTTAAAATAAGAAACTTTCTCGACGGCCGTTTCACAGCCATACCTCTAAAAAACACTTAATATAAGCAAATAAATCAACTAAATGCTATAATTCCACCAATGAAAAAAGAAATCAACTTCAAAGCACATTCAGATTTTTCTCCTGCTGGTGATCAACCTACGGCAATAAAAGAATTAACTGATTCTATACTAAAAGGTAATCGTTACCAAACACTCGAGGGTGTTACGGGTAGCGGTAAAACATACACTATGGCTAAGGTTATAGAGAATGTGAAGATGCCTACTATCATTATGACTCATAACAAAACTTTAGCGGCTCAACTCTACTCTGAGTTTAGGTCTTTCTTTCCTAAGGCTCATGTTGAGTATTTTGTTTCTTACTATGATTATTATCAGCCTGAGGCTTACATCCCTCGTCAAGATTTATTTATAGAAAAAGATAGTGCTATCAATGATGAGTTAGAACGCATGAGGCTCTCTTCAACTGCAAATCTTCTCTCTTATGATGATGTGATAGTTATCGCGTCGGTATCTGCAAACTATGGACTTGGAGATCCTGAAGAATACCTAAATATGGTTCAAGCTTTAGAAGTTGGTGATGAGATAAATCAAAAAAAGCTTTTACTGCGTTTAGTTGAGATGGGTTACTCTCGTAATGATTCGTATTTTGACTCTGGTCATATTCGAGTAAATGGAGAGAGTTTGGATATTTATCCACCCTACTTTGAACAAGAAGCGATTCGCATAGAGTTTTTTGGAGATGAGATTGAGGCTATTTATACCTTTGATATCATAGATAACAAACGACTTGAAGATCATAAAAAATTCACCATCTATGCCACTTCACAATTTAGTGTTTCTCAAGAGAAAATGGCTGTTGCTATTAAACGCATCGAAGAAGAACTAGATGAAAGACTTGCATTTTTTCAAAAAGAGGGAAAACTTTTAGAATATCAAAGACTAAAGCAGAGAGTTGAGTTTGACTTAGAGATGTTACAGACGACTGGAATGTGTAAAGGAGTGGAGAACTACTCACGACTGCTTACCAACAAAAAACCTGGAGAAGCGCCTTTTACTCTACTTGATTATTTTACAGAGCGTAATAAAGACTACCTAGTAATAGTTGATGAGTCTCATGTTTCATTACCTCAGTACCGTGGAATGTATGCAGGCGATCGTGCTAGAAAAGAGGTTTTAGTTGAGTATGGATTTAGGCTTCCAAGTGCACTTGATAATCGTCCACTAAAAGCTGATGAATACATAAACAAAGCACCTCATTATCTTTTTGTTTCAGCTACTCCAGCAGAATACGAGCTTGAGATGTCGAGTGTCATAGCAAAGCAAATCATCCGTCCTACAGGTCTACTTGACCCTATTATAGAGATAAAAACATCAGATAACCAAGTCGAAGATATCCATGATGAGATTAAAAAAATTACTCCTAAAGATGAGAGAGTTCTTGTAACTGTTCTCACAAAAAAGATGGCTGAAGCACTTACAAAATATCTTGCAGATTTGGGGATTAAAGTGCAGTATATGCACTCTGATATTGACACTATAGAGAGAAACCAGATTATTCGAGCCTTGCGTTTGGGTGTATTTGATGTGCTTATTGGTATAAATCTTCTTCGTGAGGGCTTAGATTTGCCAGAAGTAAGTTTAGTAGCGATATTGGATGCAGATAAAGAAGGATTTTTACGAAGTGAAACTGCTCTTGTGCAGACTATTGGTCGTGGTGCTAGAAACTCTAATGGTAGAGTTATACTTTATGCAAACAAAATAACAGGCTCCATGCAAAGAGCCATTGATAAAACCGATGAAAGAAGAAAGATTCAAGATGAGTATAACAAAAAACATGGTATAACTCCAAAAACAACTAAACGCAGCTTAGATGAAAATCTAAAATTAGAAGAACATGGCGATATTTACCAAAAACACAAAAAAATGGATAAAATGCCAGCATCAGAAAGAAAAGCAATTACAAAAGAGCTTATGCTCAAAATGAAACAAGCTGCAAAAGAGTTAAACTTTGAAGAGGCGGCTCGTCTTCGTGATGAGATTATGAAGATAAAACAACTTTAGGATAGACAATATGGAAGATACTTTTAGCAACTTAGCAACTTATGGATATATAGGACTTTTTCTTTATTCACTAGGTGGTGGATTTGTAGCACTCGTTGGTGCTGGAGTCTTATCTTATATGGGTAAAATGGATTTAGCAACTTCTATGAGTGTTGCCTTTGTTGCAAATGCACTCGGTGATGTGATGCTTTTTTA
>JASFZD010000054.1:0-11175 GCA_045046645.1 Sulfurimonas sp.
GTATATTATACCATAAATAGGTACTTTCGAGAAGGTTTTATCAGCTATTTTTGAGAGATTTTGAAAGTCTTTTGGTGCTGTTTGTGAGGTGCTTACAAACATATACTTCAAAATGCTTTTGATTCAGAGGTAGCCAAACAAGCAGAGGCTTTGATGCTTGAATCTGGTGTAAAATATATTGGTAGAGATAGAGTAAGTAAAATCATAGATAAAAATGGTGATAATATTGTAAACGCAGTAGAGTTAAAAAGTGGAAAGATTGTTGATGCAGAGATAGTTATTTTAGCAACGGGTTATAAACCAAATACTGAACTTGCTCAAAAATCTGGTATCTCACTTGGTTATTATGGCGGAATATGGGTTGATGAGTATATGAGAACACAAAATCATGATATTTTTGCTGTTGGTGATTGTAGTTCAAGACGAGATTTTATCACAAAAGAACCATCAAAAGTGATGCTTGCTTCTACTTCATCTGCTGAGGGAAGGATTGCGGGAAGTTCACTGTATGGGATATCTTATTTAAAAGGTTTTTCTGGAACAATAGCTATCTTTTCGACGATGCTTAATAAAACTGCTTTCGCCTCTGCCGGTATTACAGAGGATCAAGCAAAATCCGCTAATATTGATATAGTTGTAGGAACATTTAGTGGAGTAAATCGTCATCCAGCGACGATTCCAGGGGCACACAAACAGTTTGTTAAACTTGTAGCTATGAAACATGGTGGGCAGATTATTGGGGGACAAATTGTTGGAGGTGAAGAAGCTGGAGAGATGATTAATCTTGTGGGTCTTATTATAGAGTCTCATTATGATATATACAAGGTTATGTCTATGCAAGTGGCAACGCAACCTATGCTCACAGCGGCACCAACCTCTTACCCCATAGTAATGGCAAGCGTTGTAATAGCGCAAAAAATAAAAACATTTAAATAAAAGTGATATACTGTTACAAATAAATAATCAGGAAATTAAATGACTACAGCAGAAGCAGAAATTAAAAAATTTGAAAACACTAACTGTGCAGAAAATAAAGTATTTTATCAAGCGATGGAAGAAGTTATATATTCTATTGCTCCTCTTTTAGAATCAGATAGTAAATATCAGGATTACGCAATTTTAGAGCGCCTTGTAGTTCCAGATAGAATTATAAAATTTAAAGTAGTTTGGTTAAATGATGATAACAAGATACAAGTAAATACTGGTTTTCGTGTGCAGTTTAATAATGCTCTTGGACCATATAAGGGTGGTCTGCGTTTTCATCCAACAGTAAATGAGGGAATATTAAAATTTTTAGGTTTTGAGCAAATTCTTAAAAATGCACTGACAGGTCTTCCTATTGGTGGAGCTAAAGGTGGAAGTGATTTTGACCCTAAAGGAAAAAGTGATTTTGAAGTCATGAAATTTTGTTCTTCGTTTATGACAGAACTTCACAAATATATTGGTCCGAGAAAGGATGTTCCTGCTGGTGATATTGGTGTTGGAGCTCGTGAAATAGGCTATCTGTTTGGTGAGTATAAAAAAATTACTTCTACTTTTGAGGGTGTTTTAACTGGAAAACCATTTATGTTTGGTGGCTCTTTAATGCGTCCAGAAGCAACAGGGTACGGTGCTATATATTTTACAGAAAAAATGTTAGAAATGCAAAATAAAGAGTCCTTAGAAGGAAAAATATGTACTGTTAGTGGAGCTGGTAATGTTGCTTTGCATGCGATAGAAAAACTTTTAGAGATAGGGGCTATTCCCGTAACATGTAGTGATTCAAGAGGAATGATTTATGATCCAAGAGGCTTAGATATAGAGCTTCTTAAAGATATGAAACTTAAGCGTAGAGTTTCATTAAAAGAGTACTTAAATATACATCCAGATTCTAAATATATTCCAGTTTCAGAGTATGAAGAAGATACTCATGCAGTATGGAATATCCAATGTTATGCAGCATTTCCATGTGCAACTCAAAATGAGCTTACAGAGTTAGATGCTCAAAATTTGATAGCTAATGGTTGTGTAAGTGTAACTGAGGGTGCAAATATGCCTTCAACTTCACAAGCAACAGCACTTTTCTTATCCCACAAGGTATGCTTTGCTCCAGCAAAAGCAGCTAATGCTGGTGGAGTGGCTGTGAGTGAGTTTGAAATGAGTCAAAATGCTTCTATGAGTAAGTGGAGTTTTGAAAAAGTTGATGAAACATTAAAAGAGACTATGCATCAGATTTGTACGCGTGTTGCCCTAACAGCAAAAGATTATGGCGTTGAAGGAAACTATGTTGATGGAGCTAACATCGCAGGATTTAAAAAAGTTGCTGATGCTATGATTGCTGAGGGCATTTAAAGGATTATTTTTTGATTATGAAAAAGTTTTTATTTTTATTTTTGTATTTATTTCTGTTTAATACATCTGTAAACGCAGGTGTGGAGTACACCAGTTTTATTGATCAACAATTAAAATTAGTGTATCAAATGAATGAAAATAATATTACCCAAGAGAAAATAAAAAATCTTATGGATGTCCAAGAACTAGCTTATGATAAAGCTCTTAATGTTCTGATGAAAAATAAAAACAGTTTTATCAAAGAGACAAAGTTGTACGATAAAGAGATATTTTCTCTTAAAAAGATTATGTTTATCAATAAAAGAGCAGGGAATACTTATGCTGTTTTGCGTGATGAAATAAAAGTAAAATCATACAGACTCATTCGTTATCAAAACATAATGCTCAAAGAGATACTTCTTTCTCTTGATAAGCATAAAAGAGAAGACTTTGAAGAACAACTAAATAATGTAGTTTCAAAGAATCAACAAAAAGTAGGAGAACTATCCTCTAAAGATTATTCTTATATTAATAATATCGATGCAATATCTAAAACACTTTTAAAGGCAAAGAAAAATTTACGAGAATTTTATGCCCTCAAAGAGATAAACGCAGATATGATAAATAATATATATAAATTAAAAAATAAGATGTATAGACTCAATAAGTATACACATTATCATTTAATTGGTTTAGTTGTTTATATTAACACTTTGAGTGGAGTAAAAGAGATAAATCCTATACTTGAAACATATGGCTTAAGTATTATTAAAATCAGTCTTATTTTATTTCTTATTGGGGTTATATACTTTTTTAGAAAAGTTGCATATGTAGCAATGAAATCATACCTATTAAGTATAGAACTGTTTAGTAACTACGCAAAAGAAATTTTAGAAAAACTTTATAAGCCTATTGATATACTTGTAATTATCATCAATATTAACATGATATTTTATGTATATAATGATTTTAGCAATGTTGAAATCATGACGACAGCGTTTAATATTATATATGGTTTTTTCTTTACATTTGTAGTCTATAAAACACTTAATACTGTAGCGTCTATTAAAATATCTGAAATTGATAATGAGAATAGAATAAAAAATGAAATGATTAATGTTGGTATAAAGATTATTAACTTTATCATTATTATAATCGGTCTTTTAATTATGCTTTATTTAGGAGGCGTCAATTTAACTGCTGTTTTATCTGGACTTGGCATCGGTGGTTTTGCGGTTGCGTTTGCAGCAAGGGATACAATCTCAAACTTTTTTGGAACTTTATCTATCCTGTTTAGTGATGTTTTTTCTCAGGGAGATTGGATAGTAGTTGGAAAAGATGAGGGTGTTGTCGTAGAAATTGGTTTAAGAGTAACAACGCTGAGGACTTTTGATAATGCAATGATAGCCATCCCAAATGGAACTTTTGCCACATCAGATGTTAAAAACTGGACTAAAAGAACACTTGGTCGTAGGATTAAGATGAGGATAGGTGTTAAGTATGATTCTAAAAGTAAAGATATTAAAAACGCAGTAGCTCAGATAAGAACTATGCTAGATAAGCACCCAGGTATCGCTACTGTAAATACAAAACATGAACATAGAAGATGGAATGCCCCAAAATTACTCTCAAAAGATGACCATGAGGGAGTTAAGAAGACACTTTTAGTTTATCTTGATGAGTTTGGACCCTCGAGTATGAATATTTTGATTTACTGTTTTACTAAAACGGTACGGTGGCAAGAGTGGTTAGAAGTGAAAGAAGATGTAATGCATAATATCATGGAAATATTAGAAAACAATTCATTAGAGTTTGCTTTTCCATCTCTGTCAATCTATAATGAGACTCAAAGTAGTAACTAAATTTTCAGTCTATTTTGATAAAATCCAATAAAATTAATAATAAAGTATAAAGTATGTCTTTAATAAAATTAGATGCTAGTAGATGTGTTCGTTCTTTGAGCGTAGAGAGTGAGTGTAATAAGTGTGAAGTTATCTGTCCAACAGCTGCTATTGTTGTTGGAGATAATCCTCTTCCGGCTATCAATTTTTCTGCTTGTGTTGGATGTGGTGCTTGTGATGCAGTTTGCCCAAATGAAGCCCTTAGTTTAGATAACTTTAGTGCAACAAACTTTTTCTTTGATTTTATAGAAGATAAAGAGAATCTTATCTCATGTAGAAAGAATGTTCCATGTATATCAGCTTTGAGTGTTGAGAGTATTATCTCTATGGCTGTGCTTAAAAAAGATATAGTTTTTGATATGGGTTACTGTGAGGGATGTGAGTTAGCGCACACTTGTCATAAGCAGATACTTCAAAATCATGAAGAAGCGACTTATTTACTTGAAGCTATGGAAAATGAAGCTACGATAAGACTAGAAAATATCTGCTATGAAGAGCCAGATCAAGATACTAGTCGTCGTAACTTTTTTAATACAATTAACTTACAAACAGTGGCAAAAGTGAAACATAATTTTGAAAGTGAAGTAGTAAAAGCGAGTGATGAACTTACAGAGCATACACTGCAAAAAGCAGATATTGCACTTCTAAAAAAGAAACGGATAACAGACAGAAGAAAGATATTTTTTACAGCTATTAAAAGAGTTGAGAAACCTTCGCAGTTTCATGTGGTAGATGCAAGAGAGATTAGTTTTACTTCACAAAAACTTATGGATGAAGAGAAGTGTACAGCATGTCAGATGTGTTATAGAGTTTGCCCGACAGGGGCACTAACTTCTGACTTAAAAAACTCAAAGATTGATTTTGATCCATTTATGTGTATTAAGTGTCATATTTGCCATGATGTTTGTGAGAGTGATGCCATAACACTCTCAACATCTTACAGTGTAAAAGAATTTTTTGAACCGACTGTTCAAAATTTGATGGCGTTTAACGTTCGTAGGTGTGATGAGTGCAATATTGTTTTTAGCACCAATAGTGATGATAAAATCTGTTACAGATGTAAGATAGAAGAAGAAGAAGCTAAAGAATTATGGGGAATTACTGAATAATGAATGAAGCAAATCAAATTTCAAAACAAACAACACTTTTTGGATATATAGGTGAACATGCTGGCGTAAGTCGTTTTTCTACACTTATAAACAAAAAGTTTAAAGAAAATAGGGATGACACGATGATGATTCCTATGAACATACGCGCAGATGATTTGTACTTTACAGTATCAAATATGAAAGAGTCACATGTAAATGGTGCCGTAATTTCTAGTGAGTATGTTACAGATGTTCTTGATCTTTTAGATAATGCAAATTCCATGGTTAAACGCAGTGGCATGTGTGATATTATTTACAAAGAGGGAAAAACTTTAAGAGGTGATATTTTTAGTGTGAGAGTACTAACTGAACATTTAAAAGATATGGCCATTTCAAAAGTCGCTATAATTGGCACAAATCATTACGCCAAAGCTTTTTCATTTTTAGCCTGTGGCTTTAATGTAAGCTATTTTAATAATAACCTTGAAGAGCTGATGGAATTTACACAAGAAGTGGAGTTAGCAAACGCAGATATAAACCGTATTGCTTCAGATATGGAAATTGATTTTTCAGGTTTTGATGTTGTGTTGGATTTTTCAGATATGAGTTCTTTAGATATGATTAGTAAATTTCCTGCGTTTAGCGTAGATATGAAAAACACGAAACAGCCCTCAGCACTTAAAAGTCGTGCTGTGGAGTTGGGTGCTAGTTACACTAGTTATGATGACTTACTAGAGAAACTTACAGATAAAGCATATATTGAAATATTAAAAAATTTAAAATAAAAAAGCTTGAGCTTTAAGAAAGGCTTGCCAGATAAGCGAGCTTACTAGCCCTGCAATAAAGCCTGCTAGTACATCATCACCGACAATTGCAATACCACCTTTGGCATTGCGATATACTCTTCCTATTACAGAATGCTTTTCTTTCTCAAAATAGATGAAAAATGCTAAAGAGAGTAAAGATTGGATAAGAAAACCATTACTAAAAAGAGAAATTTCACCAAAATTTACACCTATAGCTGGTGCTACACTGAGTGCAAAACCTATCCCTGCAAATTTATCCAAGTTTATATGCTCGTCGTGATGTAAACCACCATTTTCTTCATATTTATTAACAGCTCTAAGTGTAACAATAGCGATAAGAAGTGTTGCTAAGAAGAGAGTATTCTCATCGAAGTAGATTAATATTAACATACCGAGTATCAGTGCGAGAAGAGTAGCAATAATCTTTGATATTTTTGGAGGTAATTTACTGAGTCCAAGTGTTAAAAAAAAGTAGTTCATTTTAATCCTAAGTAAGTGATGTAGTTTGATAAAGTTTTATAAGCTGGAGATAAAAGTCTTTTTCATCATGCTCTTCTAATAAACCTTCAACTGGAAAAGTATCATAATAAAGCTTTTCTAAGTTTTTAAATCTATTTGGCAAGAGTTTGGAGAGTAAAAAGGCAGATATCTCTTTTCTCATCATGACAGCGGGCGGTAAAAGTCCTGCTTCAAGCAGTGCTAAAATAGAATCAGCACGATAAGACATTTGGTGATGTTGCCCATGTGGACAAGTATTAGTACTTACTAAAGTTGTACATTTATTACAATAAACATATTCACTAGATATACTAATCTCAATGTCTATACCTACTACTTTATCAATAATTGATTTGTTTAAGTTAGCATCATAAAACATTCCAAGACCTGCATGGTTACGACCTATGGTTAGTCTATCACAACCATGATTTTTAGCCACAATAGCATCAATGATGATTTCATTGAAGCCTGCAAAAATATAACTATTTTCAAGAGGAACAACAATAACTCTATTTTTAGGTAAAAAATTACTGATAAAAAAATCTAGTGACTCTTTTCTTATATCATAACTGATATTTTTACTATTATAAGGTTTTAGTAAAAAGATGACGAGTAAATCTGTACTCTCAAGAGTTTGTCTTATGAGTCTTTCATGTGCACGATGGAGAGGATTGGCTGCCATAACGATAGAAGAAGTGTGCTGTGCAGATATTAACTGTTTTGCTTCTTGAATCTTTTTTTTACTTTGATTTGCTGTTGGATTGACGAGAGTATAGTCACCACTAAGAGCAAAGTTACCTATGCGTTTAAGAGTTGATGTTACACCAGGGTGTGACAGGTCGTCTGTACCATAGATTTGTTTTATGCGTTCTTTTGGATCTATTTCAAAAACTTCATTGACTATCAGTGTGGCAAATGTTTTATCATGAAGTAAGAGTGTTACTTCTTCACCTTTTTTGAGTGATTGAATGACTCTTTTATTTGTTTTTCCAGAAGGTGCTAAGATAAAAGGAAAAGGGAAAGTTTTATTATTGACTAGAGATGTCTGTAAAACTTTATTGCTTTGAGCTTCTCCCATTAATGAGGTGACAGGATAAAGAAGACCATCTTTAAGTAATTCAAGTGCCGAAGCAGCTTCATTATCTATGAGAAGTGTTTTATTTTTTCTTGATGATGTCATACTTTTTTCGTTTTTCCCATAAACTTTTACGACTAATACCTAGCTTTTTAGAAAGTTCAGTATCAGGATATTTACTTTGATAGTTTAAAATAATAAACTTAACATAATCTTCAATCGGTAAAATTTCTCCCTTGTCAAAAACATTGTTTCCACTTTTTATCTCTAACACAGGATAAGCAACATCTTCTATCTTGTCATTACTTGTAATAATTACTTTTTTATCTTTAATAATATCACAAAAGATTTTTCTGTCACCCTTTTTTAAAACTTGATAGTCAATAATATAAATGATGCAGTTTTGTGGAAGCGAAGTGAGTTCACTCATAGTTTTAGAGTCATTTAATGTCAAAAAATGAATAGGTAAGTTTTCTTTTTTTGCATATTTAAAGGCAAAAGCATCACTATATTTTTGAAAACTTGATGAAACAAATAGAGGAAGTTCTACCTCCACATCTTGCTGTTTGGGAGCGATAGTTGAAAAAGAGTGTGTAAGATATTTCTCATATGCTATGTTTCTACTTTTTAGTGTTTCAAATTCTTGATAATGATTTATTTTTCGTATCAACTCTTCAATCATAAAAGGCTTAAGTATATAGTCCTTTGCTCCAGCAATTAATGGTTTAGATACAGTGTCATTGCTAATATAAGAAACCATTAGGATAATGATAGACTTTTTAAAAGTTTCTATAACAGGATTAAAATCTTGTCCATTAATGTTTGTTGATAAAAGCACGACATCATAACTTGAACCTTTAATAGCATCTTTTGAAGAGGTACACATCTCACAGTTATGCCCAAGTTCGCTAAGTTTTGTAGCAATACTTTGCGCTAAATAAATTTCGTTTTCTATAATCAGTATTTTCAAATTTTCGTCCAATCAAAATATTTTAAATTTGCATTTGCAATTACGCCAACACCTTCACCTCGACCAATAAAGCCTAGTTTTTCTGTTGTTGTCGCTTTTATATTTACTCTAGCTATATCTATATTTAATATTGCCCCAAGTGTCTCTCTCATTTGTAATTTATATTTGCCTATTTTTGGTTTTTGTGCAGCGATTGTTAGATCAACATTGACTATCACAAAACCAAAATGGTATATTTTATTTACAACTCTTTTTAGTAATTCTTTTGAATCTATTCCCTTATATGTATCATCATTATCAGGAAACATCATCCCAATATCACCCATGCCACATGCACCCAGAAGTGCATCGATGAGTGCATGAATGGCTACATCACCATCACTATGTGCTTTAAAGCCAAAGTCTGATTCTATTAAAACGCCACCAAGATACATATCACCTGTATCATCAAAAGCATGCACATCAAATCCAGTTCCAGAGAGTGAGTCACTTGAAGGTGCATCTAAACATGAAAGTTTGTTTAGGTCTTGTGCAAATGTTATCTTATGCGCATCTTCTTCCCCTAGTATAAACACTCTTGAACCACCAAACGCAACAATAGCACTACTCTCATCAGTAAAATCTTCATCAGTATTAAGCGCTTTTTTTAAAATATGTGTACGAGAAAGTTGTGGCGTTTGAATGCGTTTGACTTTATCTCTATCTATCGTTTTGTTTTCATAAACGATAGTATCATTTACTTTTAAAAAGGGAACAATACAATCTGCATTGCCTTTTTGAAGTAAAATAGTATTTAAAAAATCTTGATTTATGCAAGACCTTGCAATATCACTCACAAGTACAAATTCTGTATCCACTTCTTGCAGAGCATTTTTTAAAGAATTTTGTCTTGTGTTTGAGCCTTTTACAAAAGTGTAAGAAGCATAGTTTTGCATAAATAAAATATCATCGGCTGAAGAGGTAATAATAATCTTTTTAAAAAGGTGTGTATTTTTGAAACTTTTTGCAACAAATTGCCATAATGGGTCATGTCCAATACGAAGCCATTGTTTTTTCACATCTTGATTAAAACGGCTAGAACTACCAGCAGCAAGTAAGATAAGAGTTAAATCAGACAAATAAGCTTCTCCTATAAAAAGTGTTACGAAATTATACACTTTGAAACTTTTTTTAGCTTTAATAATGTAATTATGGAGTTTTGCAATTGCATAAATAATATTATCAACTTTATGGCTTTATGTTAGATTAACTTTATTTGATTATATTTTCATTATATAAGTGATAAAATACAAAATTAGGAGAGATTATGAGATCTTCATGGTTAAAAGAACGAGAAAATGATCCAGTTCGAACACAAATGTACTATGCAAAGCAAGGTATTATTACAGGCGAGATGGAATATGTTGCTAAAATAGAAGAGTTGTCTCCAGAGCTTATTCGTAGTGAAGTAGCACGAGGTCGTATGATTATCCCTGCAAATGTTAATCATGAGTCATTAGAACCTATGGCAATTGGAATTGCTAGTAAATGTAAGATAAATGCTAACATCGGTTCTTCTGCAATTGCTGCTGATATAGAAGATGAAGTTGAGAAGATGAAAGTCTCGCAAAAATACAAAGCAGATACAGCGATGGATCTCTCAACTGGTGGAGATTTGGATGAAATTCGTAAAGCTGTCATAAAAAGTTCAAAAATACCTATCGGAACTGTACCTATTTATCAAATTTTACATGATGTAAATAATAAAATAGAAGACTTAACTATAGAAGTTATGTTAGAAGTTCTAGAGCGTCAAGCAAAACAAGGTGTTTCATACTTTACTATTCATGCAGGATTTTTGTTAGAGACTATGCCAAAAGTTGCAAAACGAAAGATGGGAATTGTATCTCGTGGTGGTTCTTTGATGGCTGCTTGGATGATGCATTATCATAGAGAAAATCCATTTTATACGGCTTATGATGAGATTTTAGATATCTGTGCAAAGTATGATGTTGCTCTTTCTCTTGGAGATTCTCTTCGTCCTGGTTGTTTAGCAGATGCTTCTGATGAAGCACAACTTGGTGAGTTGAAAGTTCTTGGTGAGCTTACACTTAAAGCTTGGGAAAAAAATGTTCAAGTTATGATCGAAGGTCCAGGACATGTGCCAATCAATCAGATAGAGCGTAATATGAAAATTCAGAGAGAGCTTTGTCATGAAGCGCCTTTTTATATCTTAGGGCCCTTAGTCACAGATATTGCAGCTGGATATGATCATATCTCTTCTGCTATTGGAGCAGCTGTTGGTGGTTGGCATGGTGCATCAATGTTATGTTATGTAACGCCAAAAGAGCATTTAGGTCTTCCAAACGCAGATGATGTTCGTGAGGGAATTATCGCTTATAAGATAGCGGCTCATGCTGCTGACATCGCTCGTGGTCGTAAGGGTGCTAGAGATGTTGATGATGCTATGAGTGATGCGAGATATAGTTTTGATTGGGAAAAACAATTTGAACTTTCACTTGATGGTGATAGAGCTCGTGAGTACCAT
>JASFZD010000055.1:0-4867 GCA_045046645.1 Sulfurimonas sp.
ACTTATGTATTTGTTGCAAAAATTGGACTATTTGATAGCTCGTATGAACAACTTGACAACAATTTTAATAAAGTGCTAAAACAAGCTAAAACATTAAAAGAATCATAATGATAAAAATATTATTACTCAAATTAATGTGGTTTTACCAGAAATTTTTGACACTTCTTGGTTTTGGTTCGTGTAGATATTACCCATCATGTAGTGAATATGCACGCTTAAACTTTGTAAATAATTCACTTTCAAGTGCTTTTTACCACTCTTTGACTAGAATACTACGATGTAATCAACTTTTTGAAGGTGGCATAGAGTATCCACTCTTAGATAAATTAGTTATAAAGCCTTGCAAACTCAATGTTGAATCGATTAAATATTGGTTGGTCCCAAAGAAAAAAGACCGTTTTTATATTATAAAAAATTTTTTATTTAAAGGGTAATTTTTGTTAGATAATATGTCACCAAATCAGAGACTAATCGTAGCCGTCGTGCTATCCGTAATATTTTTCGTAGGCTATACAGCTATTTTTCCACCAGTTGAGACAGAGACTTTAACACCAGAGTCCTCAACAAAGATAAATAAAAGTACAAATGTTGAAACATCTCATCAGACACTAAACGCAGTAGATGCAGAAGTTGGTCATGTTATATCTCAAAAAGATAAAGAAGCAGATATCACGGCAGAAAACACTATCCTTACAGTGACAAATAAGAACTTTATTTTAAAAATGGATACACTTGGTCGTATCGCTTCAAAAGAGTTACTTGAAGATAAATTTAGAGATGCGAACGATAAACATGCTCAGATTATACGATCAAGTGGTGCAAAACCATTGTATCTTAGATTTTTAGATGAAGCTTTAAACAAAGAAGCATCTTTAACGCCATACACTGCGTCTGTATCCCAAATCAATCTTGAAAATGAAGCGAAGCATGTGACTTTAACGCAAAACCTTTCTGATCTTGTTGTTACAAAAGATATCACTTTTTATGCTGATGGACATTATGATATTACCGTTTCTCTTTCAAAAGATAAAAGATATTTCATTTATGTAGGTAAACGCCCGCAAGTCAATGAAACAGAACAGATGATGACGGCTAAAGGTGCTTTGGTTTATACAGATGATAAGCAACTGACTATCATAGAAGATGGTGATGTAGAGGGGCGAAAAACTTTTACAGGTGTTGAACTTGTTGCTGCATTTGACCAATATACAACAAGTATGATTTATGGTTTTTCTAAAGATACAAGCGTTATGATAGATAGAGATAATGATGATAATCCTGTGGCTTATTTCAGTGCATTGCAAACAATGAAATTTCATGGTTTTATTGGACCTAAAGATTTTAAAACTTTACATAACATTAAGCCTATACTTACAAATGTAATCGAGTATGGTTGGTTTACATTTGCTTCACAACCAATGTTTATAGTTTTATCTTGGTTACATGGTATTTTTGGTAACTGGGGTTGGGCTATTGTTGGTTTAACTGCACTGATTAGACTTGTTTTATACCCTTTAACATACAAGGGAATGATGTCTATGCAGAAGATGAAAGACCTTGCTCCAAAACTTAAAGAACTTAAAACAAAGTATAAAAAAGATCCACAAAGACTAAACGCAGCAACTATGGATATGTATAAAAAGAATGGAGCAAACCCACTTGGTGGATGTTTACCGATGTTACTTCAAATCCCTGTGTTTTATGCGATTTATCGTCTTTTATTAAACTCAGTTGAACTTCAAGGTGCTCCGTGGATGTTATGGGTAAATGACCTCTCTCGTATGGATCCTTACTATGTTCTACCTCTTTTGATGGGTGCATCAATGTTCTTGCAACAGCGTTTGACACCAACAAACTTTACAGATCCTATGCAAGAAAAAGTGATGAAATACCTTCCTGTGATTTTTACATTTTTCTTTGTAACTTTCCCGTCAGGATTAGTTCTTTACTGGTTTGTAAATAACCTTTTCTCTATAGCGCAACAATTTATAGTAAATCAGCAATTTCAAAATATGAAAGATGCACAAAAAGCTTTGGCAAAAAACAATGAAAACAAGAATGATTAAAATTGAGGCTGATACTTTAGAGAAAGCTTATCAAGATGCAGCAGCTTCTCTAAAGTGTTCTGTCACGGAACTTGTAACTGAAGTTGTTCAACTTCCAAAAACTGGTTATTTTGGTTTTTTGAAAAAACCAGCAATTATTGTAGCTATTCGTGATAATAAAAAATCAATTATCCAAGAGTATGAAGAGCCTAAAGAGATCACTCCAAAAATAGAAAAAGAAATAGCTAAAGTTGAAATAAAAAAAGAGATAAAAGTTAAGCCAAAACCAGAAGTTAAAAAAGAAGAAAAGAAAGAACCCAAAGAAAATAAGATTTCTAAAACTCTAAAAGTTAAAAAAGTAAAATCAGCCTTGAGTTCAATATTGCATCATACTATCATGCCAGCTTCACTGACAAGTAGTCAAGATGAAGATGTAGATGAACTTAAAAATGGACTTGATTTTACTGCTGATTATGATGATAAGTATGATGAAGAGCAAGATATGTCACATATCAATGAAGTTGTTAAAAGTGTAAACAAAGAGATAAATGAACTTTTTGAGCTTACTTGTTTTGAGATTGATAAAATAGCTGTAAGTGCTTACGATGAAGAGACAATTCTTATTGAATTTAATGGGGAAGATGCAGCTCTGCTTATCGGTAAAGAGGGTTATAGATATAAGGCGATTTCTTATATGCTTTTTAACTGGATTAATTCTAAATATAAAGTACAGTTGCGTTTAGAGATAGCAGAATTTTTACAAAATCAAGAGGAGTCAGTTTTTCGCTACATCGAAAGTGTCTGCGAAAGTATAGATAGAGATGGAAAAGTACAAACTAAGATTCTTGATGGTGTTTTAGTCCAGATTGCTCTTAAAGAACTCCGTCAAAAATATCCAGAAAAATATATAGTTATTCGTTCAACTAAAGATGGACTAAAATATATTATAGTGAATGATTATCATTCAAATTAAAAATGACAAGTGATACTATAACTGCCATTGCTACAGCAAATGGCATAGGTTCTATCGCAATTATTCGAATAAGTGGTGATAAAGCCTTAGATATAGCAAAAAAACTCTCTAAAAAAAATGATTTTTCTCCTCGACATGCTACTTTAACAACTCTTTACAATAGTGAAAATGAACTTATAGATGAAGCGATAGTTATTTATTTTAAAGCACCTTATTCGTTTACAGCAGAAGCTGTTGTTGAGATTCAATGTCATGGCGGTTTTATAGTTGCTCAAAGTATACTCAAAGCAACACTAAACGCAGGAGCAAGGCTTGCAAACGCAGGTGAATTTTCTAAACGAGCATTTTTTAATGGACGCATAGACCTGAGTGAGGCAGAAGCGATTGCACAACTTATAGAAGCCAAAAGTGAAGATAGTGCAAAAATCCTTGCAGCACAAATGAAAGGCTCTTTAAAAACTTATATAGAGCAAGTTCGAGATGACATTATACATATCTTAGCGTACTCAGAAGTGACTATTGATTATGCCCAAGAGGATTTGCCAGAGGACTTGGTACAACAGATAAAAGCAAAACTAGAATTACTAAATATTTCACTCAAAAAAACTCTTCTTGCTAGTAAATCAAGAGAAGGTCTGATGCAAGGTTTTAAAGTGGCTATTGTAGGCAAACCAAATGTCGGGAAAAGCTCACTTTTAAATGCACTACTTAATTTTAACCGTGCAATAGTAAGTGAAATAGCAGGAACAACCCGTGATACTATTGAAGAGCAGGTAAAAATTGGAACGCATTTAATTCGTATCGTTGATACTGCTGGAATCCGTGAAGCACATGATGAGATAGAACGCATAGGAATCGAGAGAAGTATAGAAGCGATAGAGCAAAGTGATATTATTTTAGCGCTTTTTGATGCTTCAAGAATTATAGATAGTGAAGATAAACAGATTTTAAAACTTATCCAAAAAAATGCTCAAAATAAAGAAACTATTTTTATTAAAAATAAAGTAGATTTAGAAGAAAAATTTTACTCTGATGGTATCTCCTTTGATTTAGCCATAAACTCTAAAGATAATGTAGATACTTTGATGCAAATGCTTGAAGAAATTATGAACAAATCAAATGTGAGCGATGAGATGATGCTTATCTCTCAAAGGCAAATCTCAGCTGTGCAAAATACTCTCTTAAATATCCAAGAAGCGTATGAACCACTTGATAACCAAGAGTTAGAGATATTTTCTTTTCACTTAAATGAAGCGGTAAAAGAGATGGCAAGTATCACAAGACCTTTTGAAAATGATGAGATGTTGGACAAGATGTTTGGCTCTTTTTGTCTTGGTAAATAATCATGAGTATGAAATATATCGCTATTGATTTAGGACTTAAACGCATAGGACTTGCATACTCTGCTCATAAAGATATAGTCACTCCACTCCCCGCAGTTATAAGAAAAAATAGAAATCAAGCCTCTAGTGAAGTTAAAAAAGTTATTCAAGAGTGGGAAGTTGATGCCGTCGTTGTTGGGATACCTCTTGGTGGAAGTAGCGAAGAAGAGATGAAACGCAGAGTAGCACACTTTATGAACCTTGTTGATTTTAAGGGTGAACTGTTTTATCAAGATGAAGCAGGAAGCTCACTTGAAGCTGAAAACATGATGAAAGGCGAGATAAAATATATTCGTGATGGACGCATTGACTCTATCTCTGCCATGATAATTTTACAGAGGTTTTTGCGAAAGTCTTAAATTGATTAAATGTAAGCACCTCACAAACAGCACCAAAAGACTTTCAAAATCTCTCAAAAATAGCTGATAAAACCTTCTCGAAAGTACCTATTTATGGTATAATATACT
>JASFZD010000056.1:0-10099 GCA_045046645.1 Sulfurimonas sp.
TGAAGATACTTACTCTTTTGAAACAAATGTACCTGTTGCTAAGTTTGAGATAACTTCAGAAGGTAGTAATGGAAACTTTGTTGTTCAAAATATGACTCTCTCAGCTACTGATAGCATAGAAGTTCCTGGACACTGGGAGTCACTAGATGAAGACAGCTCTTTAACTATTGATGTTCTTGCAAATGATACAGATGTTGATACTGGAGATACTCTAAGTATAACAGAGATTCAAGGGCAAGATGTAAGTGACGGTCAGACTGTAAATGTAACTGATGGAGATACAGTTCTTGGAACAGCAACAGTAGTTGATGGTAAAGTACAATTCACTCCAAGTGAAACTCTTCAAGAGATGAATGATGGTGAAAATCAAGATGTCTCATTTGAGTATACAGTTTCAGATGGAGAAGGTGGGACTGATACAGGAAGTGTGAGTGTTAATGTTACTGGTTCTGATGATGTAGTGGTAGATGATGCAGCTTCAGCACCAACATTGGAGATGAGTATCGGTGATGTAAATGTTGTTACAACTGCTGGAAGTGATGGTTTATCTGTTGATAATGTTACAGATTTAGCTGATATTTCTGCAGATGATGCGACTACAAGTGTAAGTGGTCATTCACGCTCAGATATTAAGTTAGGGAACAGTGATGATGTGGTTGATATTACGGGAACTGCTACTAGAGAAATAAATCTTGGAGATGGAGATAATTCTCTTCAAGTTGATGCTACTCAAAATAAAGTAAAATCTGGTGATGGTGATGATAAAATAGATATTTCTAAAAATGCAAGCAGAGAAGTTAGTACAGGAGATGGAGATGACATTGTAAACATAGGTGGTACAGCTGTTAATGATATTAAACTTGGCGACGGTGATAATCAAGTGAGTGTCGGTAGAGCATATAGAAATATTGAAGCTGGTGATGGTGATGATATTGTAAATGTAGATGGATATGTTGCTGGAGAGATTAAACTTGGTGATGGAGACAACCAAATACATGTAGGTGATTCAGCCAATAAAATCACAACTGGAGATGGTAACGATACAGTTATTGTAGATGGTAGAGTTACTGGAGATGTAAAGCTTGGCGATGGAGACGATCAGTTCAGCGTAGATGGTTTTGCCGCAGGAAAAATTGACTTAGGTGATGGAGCTGATAAAGCTGTTGTAAACGGTACAACAAGTAGAGATGTTAAATTAGGTGATGGTAATGATGAGATACAAATTAAAGGTCAAGCAAGAGGAAAAATAGATGCTGGTGATGGAGATGATACTGTAAATATAGAAGCTGGTACATCTCGAGATGTTAACTTAGGTGATGGAAATGATAATCTTCAAATTGATGGCAGAGCTAACGGTAAAATTGATGCCGGTGATGGTGATGATACTGTAAATATTGGAAGTCATGCAGATAGAGATATAAATATGGGTGATGGTAATGATACTTTACATGTTGGTGGTGTTACTGTTGGTAAAGTAACCATGGGGGATGGTAATGATACTGTAATAATAGATGGAACTATGAGAAGAACTGTTGATGGTGGTGAAGGTGATGATACTATCAAACTAGATATGACAAAAACGCAGTTTGACAGTGGTTATAATGGTGCAAATAATGTAACTAACTTTGAAACTATTGTACTTAATGACGGTACCTATAATGCAGACGGAGATAAAATATCAGATGTTACTGTTAATGATATAGCAGACATAGCAGATGTTAGTTTTGGAAGTGCTGGAACTACATCTTATGAATACTCAATAACTCTAAACGCAGGTTTAAGTGATACAGATGGAAGTGAAACTTTAGGTAACATTACATTAAACAACCTTCCTGATGGTACTAGACTTCAAGATGCTAATGGTAATGAAATAACTGCAAATAGCGATGGAGAATTTAGTGTATCAAGTGACACTACTTCTGTTACTCTTGTAAGTAATCAAGAGATATCAAATACTGATCTTAATAATATTACATCTGATGTTACTTCAACTGAATCAAATGGCGAAGCTACACATACCACACAAGCTCATACAACCTTAGATGAGAGTGGAGATATTGGTAATGATACTTATAATGTATCTGATAATAATAGTGTGGATGCTGGAGATGGAAATAATACTTTTAAAGTAGATTCTACTGATTTAGCAGATAATACAATGAATTTAGATGGTGGTGAAGGTTTAGATAGTCTAATTATTAGTGATGATATGAACATTGACTTTGGTGGATTAAGCGATAATATTTCCAATATTGAACAGGTCGATTTGGGTGAGGGTGCTCAAAATATTACAAGTTTATCTTTAGAGGATGTGCTTGATATGACAGATGGTGATAATACACTTCGTATAGATGGTGATAGTTCTGATAGTATTAGTCTCAATACAGAAGGAAGTGATGCTGAGTGGACTTTAGGTGATTTTAAAACTGATACAGAAACAGGACAACAATATCAAGAAGTTACAGGTCAAGATGCTGATGGACATGATATGACATTAGAGATTAGTACAAATGTAACAATAGATGAGAGTTGAGAACTACTTAAGTAATAAAACTAAAGAGATTCTATCGCTTACATGTAGTTTTGAAAAAATTGAGCCAACATGTGCTTTGGCTGTTCTTGTTGTGATATCAAGTTCTTTTGCTATGGCATCATTTGTTAAACCATCTAGTATGAGGTAGATGACTTCTATCTCTTTAGGTGAGAGCCTATTTTGTATAAGGGTAGAAGCGTCTTCATTTATACTAGAAATACCAGAATCTTTTATGAGACTTGTAGTAAGCTCTGGATATGTCCACACTTTCCCATCTTCGACAGTTTTAATCATTTGAGTAAAGTTAGCAGGTGACATTCTACTGTTTCCATAGGCTTTTACACCATGTGCGATAAGCATTTTTCCAGATGTGATTTCTGGTACTTTTTCTAGAACGATAGTATTGCGTGGAAGTTTATTGGTCGCTATGAGTTTACTAATACTTTGGGACATTGTGTCATAATCAGCAATGAGGATGTAAGGTTCACTGATGATAGATAATGTTTTTTTTAAAGAGAGTAAATCATAAGAAGATGCAGTACCTTTAAGACTGTTTTTACTCTTCCATTCATCAACAATTTCAATATCTGAGCTAAAAAAGACTATTTTCATAACTATCTCTCTGAAAAAACATACTGTTTTGATTTAAGTATAGGTTTTAATATATACTGCATAACAGTTTTTTTACCAGTCACTATATCAACATTTGCTGTCATACCTGGGATAATATGAAGAGGATGTTCTTTGCTCCCTAAGTAATTCTTTTGGGTTGCAACATGAATAATATAGAAAGTTTTTTCTTTTTTATCTGTAATCGTATCAGGGGAGATATTGACAACTTTGCCTATGAGCCCACCATGGATAGCATAATCATAAGCAGAGATTTTAACTTTTGCTTCGGCTCCTGGATGTATAAACGCAATATCACTTGGTTTAATTTTTATCTCAAGATAAAGATTTTTGTTGGTCGGAACAATTTCAACCAAGTCAGCCCCTGGTTTAATAACTCCACCGACAGTATTTACATAAAGTTTTTGAATGATTCCATCGACTGGTGATTTTACCATAGTCCGATTAACCTGATCGCTAAAGGCGATTTGTTGCGTTTTTAGTCTTGAGAGTTCTGCTGTAATTTCGTTGAGCTCTTGTTTTGCTTTGTTGATAAACTCTTGTTTTGACTCTTCTCTTCTACTTCGATACTCGTCTATAGCGTATTGCAGTCTAGGAAGAGATAATGAGGCTGCTTCTATGTCATTTTGGATGCCATTTGCTTCGCGTTTGAGCTTTAAGAAGTCTACTTTAGATTTAACACCTTCTCTAACCATTGGTGCTGTCATACCGATTTCTTCAGCAACATACTCAAGAGATTTTTTTAGAGTTCTTATTCTTGCCTCGGCTTCTTTATACTCTTGTTTTCTTTGTTCTATCTGTTTAACAATCGAAGTGTCCTTAGCTCTTATTTCTAATTGATTGGAGTCGTAAAGTGTTTTTGCCAATCTTATTTGTGTACTAAGCTCTTTACCTTTTGTTATGATGTTTTTGAACTTTTTAGAATCTGCTTCAGCAGTCAGTCTTAACTGTTTTGCAATGAGCTCGTTATATTTCATCTCATTTGTTTTTGAAGAAGATGTTGATTTGGCATTACTAATCTTTAAGATAACTTGCCCTTTTTTTATAACATCACCTTCTTGTACTAAGATGGACTCAACGATACCACCTTCAAGGTTTTGAATAACTTGATTATCTCCAAAAGGAACAACTTTTCCACTTCCTCGAGTAATCTCATCAATAGAAGCAAACGATGCCCATAAAACAAATAACAATACACTCAATAGCCAAATTTTAAGAACTTTACTAACGCGAGATGGAGACTGTTCAAGAATTGCAGAACTTAAAGAGTTCATAAATTCATAATCTTTTGCGTTATACTCTACAGGCTTGTTGCTCTTTTTACGATTAGGCATTTTTTGCTCCTCCACTTAGTTTGAGGATAGCCTCTTCTTTAGGCGCATCTATCACAAGTTTTCCATCATTAAATACCATAACTCTATCTACTATTTTAAGGAGAGTCATTTTTTGAGTTACTAAGATTGAAGTTCTTGTTCTAAGCTCTTTTTCGAGGTTTCTTAAGAGATTTGCTTCACTTATTTGGTCCATAGCATTACTAGGCTCATCCATAAGCATAACAGGAGCGTCGAGTAAAAAAGCTCTTGCTATTCCGATGCTTTGTCTTTGCCCACCAGATAGTCCCATACCTCTCTCTCCAATTGGCATCTCATAACCTTTTGGATGTTTTTTAATAAACTCTGAGGCTCCACTTATCTGTGCAGCTCTTATCATAGCACCATCACTAGCATGTGAAGCTGTGAAAGTGATATTGTCTTTTGCTGTTCCACGAAATAGCATGATGTCTTGAGAAACATAACTCATGTTTTTTCTAAGATCGGCAGGATCAATCTGGTTAAGATCAATTCCGTCTATAAGAATCTGTCCAGAATCAGGCTCATAAAGTCCAAGGATGAGTTTTTGTACTGTACTTTTGCCAGAACCAATTCGACCAATGATTCCAACATGCTCTCCTGCATTAATAACAAAAGATACATTTTTTAGTGCTGGAACATCTGTATTTGGATAAGAAAAGGTAACATCTACAAACTCAATATGACCACTAAAATCAGGACGCGTAACGAATTGTTTACCTTCAGGTCTTTCACTTGGTTGAGAGATGATATCATTGAGTGCGTCGTAGGAAGTTTTTGTGTCTTCATAGTTTGTCATAAGTCCAGCAACTTGTCCCATAGGAGCAAGTGTTCTTCCTGTGAGTATTACAATAGCGATAAGTCCACCCATAGATAGTTGAAAATCTTGTATGAGATAAACACCATAAACAATAATCATTACAGTATTTAGCTGTATAAGTAGTTGTGTAACAGTAGGAATGGAAGCTGAAAGTAAGCGAGATTTTAAACTTTTACTTGCTATCTCTCCTGTTGATTCTTCCCATTTGAACTGAACTTGGTTGAGTGTTCCTAGTGTTTTTAATGTCTCTATATTGTTAAGAGTTTCTATCAATATAGAACTTTTTTTGGCACTTGCTTCATGTGTACTTTCAATAGATGCACGAAGTGGTTTTTTTATAAAATAAGCAAAAGAGAGAATTAGTCCCATAGTTATCATAGGAACAAGAACTATCGTTCCCCCTATATATCCAATGACTGCTAAAAAGATAACTGCAAATGGTAAATCAATCAAAGCAGCCATTGTTGCATTTGTTAAAAAACTTCGTATGTTATCAAAGTCTTTGAGATTGCTAGAGAATGAACCAACAGAAGCAGGATGGTGTGCCATTTTTAGGTCAAGGACTTTTTCAAAAATGATAGAAGACATGATGATATCACTTTTCTTAGCAGCACTCTCTAGTAAAAAAGTTCTAGTAAACTTAGCAAAAGTATCCATAACATAAATGATAATAACACCGATGGCAAAAACCCAAAGTGTTTCAATAGCGTTGTTTGGCACAACTCTATCATAAACATTCATGGTGAAAAGTGGCGAAGCTAAAACAAAAAGATTGATAAGTAAAGAGGCGTAAAGAACATCTTTATATATCCCAGTCGATAGTCTAAGAGTACTCCAAAACCAATGTTTTTGTTTGAGGTGAAGTGTTCGTTTGTTCTCATCTTCATACTCAAAAGCTTTCTTTATCATAAAACCAAAACCGATATATTCATCGGCTAAGTCCTCTGTGTCCACCCATTGTTCGATGGCTTCTTCGGCCGGCATGATTATCTTGACCTGCGTTTGGTCTTCATTGAACCTATCTAAGATACAAGCCCCTTGGTTTGATAAAAGTATAATCATTGGGAGTTGCAGCGGAGATATCTGAGCAAGAGGTCTTCTCATGATTGATGACTTAAGTCCAGCACGAGCCGCCGCACGAGAAAAGAGCCCTTTAGCGTTGTTTATAGAAAAAAGCTCTGGCGCTTCTGCTCCTGGTTCTATGGGAAGTCCAGCGGTAAGTGCTTCTGCTGAAAATGGTTTATGGTAGAGTTTAGTAAAAAGTACCAAACAATCAAGCAAGGCATCCATTCTAAGATTATCGGCACTTGTTATGAGCATTTATATATTCCTTGTTATTTGATATTCTTACGAGTTATATTAACATTGTTATAGGCAATATTTTTATCCCCCAAAACAGTATCTACTAATGTACCCATAGCATCTAAGATTCTATATTTTGCAAAGAGTAAACTATACTCAGTTTCAATAATTTGAGCTTTTGAGCGTATAAAATCATTTTGTGCAGAGAGTAAGTCAAGCAAGGAACGGCGACCTAAATCATACTCTTTTGAGTAGAGAGTTAATGTTTTGAGTGAGTATTTTTTATACGCTTTGAGATGCACTAGTTGCTGTTGAAGTTTAGTGTTTGCTGCCCACGATAAGTTTAAGCCTTGAGTGACTTGTCTTTTAAGATTGTTTTTTGTTTCTTGTTCTTGTTGCACTTGAGTTACACTTTTTTGGATAGCTGCTTTGTCTGCAAATCCATTAAAGAAATTATATGAGAGATATGCCATTGCACGAAATTTATCATTATTCCCTTCAACCGCACTTAAATTTTTATTCATTGATTCAGAGATTTCTATATCTATTTTTGGATAGTAAGCTGATTTTTTTTCTTGCTTTGTTGACTCGGCTAGTCTAATATTGTAATCACTTACCAAAATAGAAGGGTTGTTTTTTACAGAAAAAATTACTGCTTCTTCATTACTTGTTGGAAGCTTGATGTTGAGCTCTGGTTTACTCATATTATCAGGATTAAGATGTCTACCTAAGATATTTTCTAGATTAAAAGAGACATTGAGTATAGTGTTTTCTTGCACAACAAGGTTTGATTTTGCAAGTGCAAGAGAAGATTCTATTTTATTTACTTCTGAGAGTGTTGTAAGACCTGCGTTATAAAGCTTTTGAACCTTATCAAAAATTTCTTGGTCAATATCTACATTTTCTTGTGCAGTTTTAAGTAAATCTTGATTTTTCATTACTTGTAAATAAGAATCAACAAGTGCAAATGATCTATCATTAACCTTTTCTATATAACTGTATGCTGCTGAGACCGTTCTATACTCTTGACCTTTGACTTTATAAGTAGTGTCAAAACCGTTAAATAAATTTTGTGTGTACTTTAAAGAGTTTTGATATACAGTATAGTTATCTGATGTGTCAGAAATATTATTTGCTTGATTGCTTTTTTGTGTATTTTCAATACCAACACCAAGATTTAAATCTAGTTTTGGATAATAATCAGACTGTGCACTTGTTATATCCTCTTTTGTAGCATTGTAATTTTTTAAGCGTTCAAGGATGATTGGATTAGTAGATAAAACTTCCTCAACGGTCGTTTTAAGATCTTGAGCATTTATGCTCACGATTAAGATTAGTGATATAAATATTTTTTTCTTCAAAAACTTCTCCCTAACTTATTTAATTATTTTATATAAAAGCATATACTATGCCAATTATTATAGCCAAGTAAATAACAATAGCAATGGATATAACACTATTTGAGTCATTTTCTTATGATATAATCATAAAAATTAATAAATACAAAAGAAGAGTATGAAAACATCTGACTTTAATGAAATATTAAACAATAAAAATAAACTATTAACTCAAACTTATTTTGAGCTTCAGAGAAAATTTGAAGAAAAATATGGAAAAGATACTGTCATTTTTATGGAAATAGGAACATTCTTTGAAGTGTATGAAATCAATAATGATGATGAACAGATTGGTAAAGCAAAAGAGATAGCAGAACTTTTAAATATTCAACTGACTAAAAAAAATAAAAATATTATAGAAAATTCAGATAAAAATCCACTTCTAGCTGGTGTTCCTGCTGTCTCTTTTGAAAGATATTTAAGTCGCTTAATTTCAGAAGAAAAATACACAATTATTGTCGTAAAACAAAAAGGAAATCCTCCAAAAATTAGTCGATATGTCGCACAGATTGTTTCTCCTGGAACAAATTTTGAGCATATTGTAGACAATGATGATAACTACATCGTCTCTTTAGTTATTGATAAATACAGAGATATTTATAGTGTAGGTTACTCGGCTTTAGATGTAACAACAGGAAAAACATGGCTCTATGAAACGCACTCAACAAGTGAAGACCCAGCGTATGCACTCGATGAAGTTTTTAATCTCTTAAATGTGCATAAAACAAGCGAGATAGTTGTAACATTTTTAGATGGCATCACAGATCAGCGTCATATCATGCAGTATCTTGAGATACCAGACCATTATCACTATTCAGTTAATAATCAAAGACCAAAAATTGACTTTCAAAATGAACTTTTTAAAGAAGTGTATCAGATACAATCTCTTCTTTCTCCCATAGAGCATTTAGACTTAGAACGCAATCCTATGATTACAGAGTCCTTAGCAATTCTCATCCATTTTGTGATAGAACATGATTATCATATTGTTCAAAAGATGTCACTGCCGCGTTTGATAGATAATCGCCGTTTTATGTATCTTGGAAACAATGCCTTAGACCAGATGGGAATTATTTCAAAAGATAGAAGAGAATTTACACTTTTAAAAATGATGGATAGAAGTGCAACGGCGATAGGAAGACGACTACTTAAAGAGCGATTACTTAATCCTATCATGGAAAAAAATGAGTTAGAGAGACGATATAATCTTATAGAAAGAGTCTCTTCTCATACGCGTTATCTTGATGAAATGATGCGTGGTGTTTATGACTTAGAGCGTCTCTCTCGCAGGTTAAATCTTGGACGATTACATCCTTTTGAAATGAACCATGTGTATGACTCCATGCAAAGTGTTAAAGAGTTGATGCTCTACATAAAAAAGTATAAAATACAAAAGACACCTTTTCATGAGAGTGAAGTAGAAGAATTTTTAAGAGATATAAGTAAAAGCATAGATTTAGATATTTCCCGTAGATTTACAAACGCAACGGTTGATGAAAACTTTTTGATGGATGGTGTTGATGAGAGTATAGATACATTAGTAAAAGAAAATAGTGTGATGATGATTGCTTTTGAGGATATCATTAAAAAGATAGGAATACTTTTAGAAGAGGCGAAGTCAGGGAGTTCAAATAGAGTTGTAACACTTGGTCTTTTAGAAAAAGAGGGGTACTATATCTCTTTAAGTAAAAACCGTTTTTCTATGATAGAGGCTGCGTTTAGACAAGATGAAACCTTTAGACAATATAGCGTTAAAAAATTAACTAACAGTGTGAAAATCACTTCACCATTTACAGATGACTTATCTGATAGAATTATGAAAAATCGTCGAAAAATTGTTCTGCTTGTAAAAGATAGATATATTCAACTACAAGCTCTTTATCAAAGACGCTATGCACTTTTGTTTGATAGAGTTATAGCTTATGTTTCAGACCTTGATGTGGGTGTAAGCTCTTCAAAAATTGCACAGCTTTATAATCACTCTCGTCCTATGATTGTAGAAGCAAAAAGGGATGAAAATTTTATGCAGATAATGCAACTTCGTCATCCTCTTATCGAGATTCAAGAG
>JASFZD010000057.1:0-6824 GCA_045046645.1 Sulfurimonas sp.
AACTACATTAAATCTGATCTGAAAGTTTCATAAGGTAACAAGCTTAAAGGTGAATAAGGAATTTGAAAATGTTGTCTTGACTTATTGGGGTAGTATACTAATACGCAAATGGTGTATGATGTTTATGTAAATTATATAGATAGTTTCAATGTAAATTTTGATAGAAATATATAAATAAGGGTATGTCAAGAAAAATAGCTTTTTTCTAAAAGGTGCTTTAAAGTCTGTAATATAAGGCTTTGTGGTGGACGAGGAGAGATTCGAACTCTCGGTACAGTTACCCATACGCATCCTTAGCAGGGATGTGGTTTCAACCGCTCACCCACTCGTCCATTTGAAGAATGAGATTATAGTCATATATATATAATACTTAGCTTAAAAAATACAAAATATGTCATAATATGTCCAAACAATCTTAAGGATATATTATAAAGTTCATCCTATTAGTTTTTATCTCATTATCGTTACTATCTCAAGAGTATCCCTTTTTTACTAAAAGTGAACTTATTAAAATCAGACATGATAATATTATTGCGAACAATAGAATATTAGACTATCAAAAAAAGATAAAGAATTTAAAAAAGTTTAGTCAAAACCAACAGTTAAACGCAGTCAATCACTACCTTAATCAACTTCTTCCCCAATATGATGCTGTTATAAACAAAAAAGATGATAATTGGGCTACACCTAAAGAATTTTTAACCATAGGCTATGGTGATTGCGAGGATTATGCACTTATAAAATACTATTCACTTATAAAGTTAGGGTTTGATGAAAAGAAGCTCTTTATTACTGTTGTAAAAGAGAAATTTAAAGGTGGACAGCATATGGTACTCACCTATTTTCAATACAAAAACAGAGCACCATTTGTTCTTGACAATCTAAGCTTTAAAATTTTAGATCTTAAAAAAAGAGAGGATTTAAATGCGCAACTTTTCATCAACTCTACGGGTGTTTACAAGCCTGCTAAAAACTTTCATCTTATAAAAGTTGCACATAAATATCAAGAGTTTGAAGAACTAAAAGAAAAAGTTAAAAATAACCATTAAAACTTGTCTAAAATTTTTCTTACAACTTCTGCTGGATTATTTGACTGGTAAATTGGACGACCAACAACGATAAAATCTACAAGGGCTTCTTTGGCAAAGGCTACATCAGCGACTCTTTTTTGATCACCTGCATCTTCACCAAAGGGACGAATTCCGGGTGTGAGCGTCATAAATTTTTTAGTTGTAATCTTTTTGATAGATGCACTCTCATAAGCAGAACATACAACACCATCAAGTCCACTATCCATTGCATCTTTTGCAAACTGGTCAGCTTTTTGAGCAATACCTTTTTCATACACATCTTGAAATTCATCTTCACTAAACGAAGTTAGAGCAGTCACAGCTAAAACTATAGGTCGTCTTTCATATGAGCTAAGTCTATCCATAACAGTGCTCATGGCTCGTTTGCCTGCACTGGCATGCACATTAAACATATCAACACCAAGTCCCATGATAGATTCTGCAGCATCAGCCATAGTGTTTGGTATATCATAAAGTTTTAAATCTAAAAATATTTTAAAATCTGGGTTTATTTTTTTGATAGCAAGAAGAAAATCTTCACCATCACGAATGTAACTGCGGAGTCCAACTTTAAGCCAAACATCGTAATCTTTAATTTTGTGGATTAAATCTAAGTTTTCTTCTTTTGTAGGTAAATCAAGGGCAACACATAATTCCATAATATCTCTTTGTTGTTTAATTATGAAATTATAGCGGTTCTAATCTTTGTAGATATTATCCATTAACCATTTTTTCTAGTGTCGCAACAATAGATGGATCTTCAAGAGTTGAGATATCTTGAGTGATTTTCTCACCTTTAGCAATCGTTCTTAAAATACGACGCATAATTTTTCCTGAACGAGTTTTTGGAAGTCCTGGAGAAAAAACCATATCATCACATAGAGCGATATTACCAATCTCTTTTTTGATAATATCATTAATGATTTTAATCTCTGCAACCTCATCCGCTACACCATCATCTGACTTTAGTACGATGTAAGCAAAGATACCCTCACCTTTTAACTCATGTGGTTTACCAACAACTGCAACTTCTGCTACATTTGGATGTTTTTTGATAGCCGCTTCAACTTCAGCAGTTCCCATTCTGTGACCAGATACATTGATAACATCATCTGTACGACCTGTAATAGTGATATAACCATCTTCATCATATCTTGCACCATCACCTGTAAAATAAACAGCTTTGCCATCTTTTTTTACATCGCCATAGTACGACTTCACATATCGCTCTTCATCACCCCAAACGCCACGAATCTGTGCAGGCCAAGGCTTAGTAATACACATATAACCAGTTTCACCAACCTCAGTTACCTCACCAGTAGCAGGGTCTAAAATCTCAGCCATAATGCCTGGAAGTGGAAGCGTTGCACATCCCGGTTTGATAGGAGTAGCACCTGGAAGTGGAGAAACAACATGTCCACCAGTCTCAGTCTGCCAATAAGTATCAACGATAGCACAGTTAGAATTACCAACTTCTTCGTAGTACCATTTCCAAGCAGGAGGATCAATTGGCTCACCAACTGTTCCAAGAACTTTAAGGCTTGAAAGGTCATACTTTCTAGGCTCATCTTCACCCATTTTATGTAAAACACGAATCGCTGTAGGAGCAGTATAGAACTGGTTAATTCTATGGTTTTCAACCATTGCCCAAGGACGACCAGCATCAGGGTGAGTAATAACACCTTCAAACATAACCGTAGTAGCACCCATTGCAAGTGGACCATAAACTATGTAAGTATGACCTGTAATCCAACCAACATCGGCAGTACACCAATATGTATCGTTCTCTTTAACATCAAATACCCACTCCATAGTCATCTGCGCCCATAAAATATAACCAGCAGAGTTATGCTGAACACCTTTTGGTTTACCTGTTGAACCTGATGTATAAAGTAGAAAAAGTGGATCCTCAGAGTCCATAACTTCTGGCTCACATACTGTAGATTTATCTTTAATTAACTCATTATAAGAGTAATCACGACCCTTTTTCCAAGTTACATCTTCATTATTTCTCTCAACAACTAAAACTTTTTCAACGGGACTCCCATCAGTAATAGCCGCATCAACAACTGGCTTTAACATATAAGGTTTAGTTTTTCTGTAAGCACCATCAGCCGTGATTACTACTTTTGCCTCAGCATCTTCAATTCTATCTTTAAGAGCTTCACTTGAGAAACCACCAAATACGATTGAGTGAATAGCACCGATACGAGCACAAGCAAGCATTGCATAAGCAGCTTCAGGAATCATAGGCATGTAGATAACAACTCTATCACCTTTTGTAACTCCAAAATCCTCTTTTAGTAAGTTAGCAAACTTATTTACATTTTTGTAAAGGTCAAGATATGTAATAGTCTGAACATCACCTCTATCACCCTCAAAGATAATAGCCGCTTTATTTTTACGACTATCTAAATGACGGTCAATACATTGAGCAGAAACATTAAGCTTTCCACCATCAAACCACTTTACAAAAGGTGCGTTTGACTCATCAAGAATATTTGTAAATGGCTCAATCCAATCAATCTTTTCTTTTGCATAATCGCCCCAAAAGCCTTCATAATCATTCATAGCTTTGCTCTGAAGTTTGTTGTACTCATCCATACTTTTAATTCTAGCATTTGCTGAAAACTCTGGGTTTGGTTGAAAAATCTGTTTTGACATTGCTTTGCCTTATTTTAAATTAATTGCGAAAATTATATCTCAGGAAAATTTATATTACCTTGCAGAAATAATGTTATTTTATTTTAAAGTTTTTTTAAGCAAGATGCTTATTTTGATTTAATCTCATTTCATTTAAAAATTTTCACTATAATTGCATAAATTTAATATGAAGGCTACAAAATGTTTGGAAAAACACAATTAAAAGATTATAAAATCAGTGCGGAAGAATCACTAAAACAACAGTATGCGAAAGTAGATACAGCGAAAGGTGTTATTTGGATAAAACTTTTTCCAGAGGAAGCGCCCAATACAGTTGCCAACTTTGCACATTTAGGAAACAGTGGTTTTTATGACAACCTTACTTTTCATCGTGTAATCCCTGGGTTTATGGCACAAGGTGGTTGTCCTGATGGAACTGGTGCTGGCGGACCTGATTGGGCAATAGAGTGTGAAACATCATCAAACACTTCAGTACACCGTCCAGGAACTCTTTCTATGGCTCATGCAGGACCAAATACTGGTGGAAGCCAATTTTTCATCACTTTTGTTGATACACCTCACTTAGATGGTGTTCATACTGTTTTTGGTGCGATTGAAGAAGACGATACTGAGAGCTTTAAGGTACTCAGTACTATCCAAGGTCAAGATACTATCAATAACATTTCAGTAGTTGAGACAAGAGACTAAGGTTTTAGTATTTTAGTACACATCTGTTGCAGTGTTGACTCACACTTTTTTTTAGAAAAATTACAAATAGACTATCCAGATGAAAAACTCACTGGATTTTTCTACGACCCCAATATTCACCCCTACTCTGAATATCAATTGCGTCTGCTTGATGTTAAACGCAGCTGTAAAAAACTAGGTATTGATTTGCTTGAGGGTGAGTATGATTATGAAAACTGGTTAGAGGCTGTTCATGGTTTAGAAAACGAGCCTGAAAAAGCTGCACGATGCGAAGTCTGTTTTGATAAACGATTTTCAGTAAGTGCAAAAAAAGCTTTAGAACTTGGTGAGAAAAAAATCACTACTACCTTACTTGTAAGTCCACTCAAATCACAAGAGCAACTTAAACGAGTTGGAGATGAGTTTTATGCTAAAAACGGTATTGAATTTATCGCGGTTGATTATCGTTCAGGTGGAGGCACACAAGACCAAAGTCGTGTTACAAAAGAGGAACAACTCTATCGTCAGGATTATTGTGGTTGTATCTTTGGTTTAACTATGCAAAGAGAGCAACAAGAAAGGCTCATGGATGAGATGTTTTCACCTATCTCCAACAACATTCTTCCAGCTTCCATTGAAGAGCGAATAGCCATGTATACTAAACGCAATACACTTGAAGATGAAAACATTAAATATAAAATCATAAAACAGAAGTTTTTAAATTACCGTCAATTTAACTTTAAAGTTACAGAAGGGAAATTTACTTCCATCCCTGCTTATGCTCTTTCCTACTCTACTCTACCTAGAAAAAAAGCACAAGGTAAAATAGAATTTTATAATAACAATCTACACTATTTAAATCGAGAAGAAGTAAAATTTATTACCTTAGAAGATTTCAATTCACTCACTAAACGCAGCTACAAAGGTATGAATGATTTAATCTTTAATTCCCCATGTTTTGAAGAAGAGCTAAAAATTAGAAACACTCTCATCGGTTCAAACTACGATTTAACACCAATTATTGTTGTAAAAAGTATCTCTGAAAAAAAATTAACCATCGAGCTTGATGCAAAAACATATGAAGATACAAAAGAAAAACTAATCATAATATAATGAATATTTAGGTAAAATTACCAAAATTATTATACAAGGCTCCTCTTATGACTTTAGATGTTGTTGAAATCCAGAAAATACTCCCTCACAGATACCCATTTTTACTCGTAGACCGTGTTACAGACATGGTAGAGGGTAAATCTATCACTGCATATAAAAATGTGTCTATTTCAGAACCTGTTTTTCAAGGTCACTTCCCTGGACATCCTATCTACCCTGGTGTTATGATACTTGAAGGTATGGCTCAAGCTGGTGGAATTCTCTCTTTTTTAAGCATGGGTGATTTAACTGAGGAGGAGATAGCTAGTAAAGTTGTATACTTTATGAGTATAGATAAGGCAAAGTTTAGAACTCCTGTTAGACCAGGGGACAAACTAGAGTACCGTATCTCTGTAATCAAACAAAAAGGGACTATCTGGGTGCTAAAGGGTGAAGCTTATGTTGATGACAAATTAGCAAGTGAAGCGGAACTTAAAGCTATGATAGTTGACAAATAGAACTAAGATGTCAAATATATCTAAACTAGCTGTCGTTGAAGATGGTGCAAATATTGGTGAAAATGTTACTATTGAAGCATTTTGTTTTATATCTTCACAAACTATAATAGGTGATGGTACAAGCATAGCTCATAATACTTGTATTTATGGAAAAACAACTATCGGAAAAAACAATAAAATTTTCTCTCATGCAGCTATTGGTTCTATACCTCAAGATTTAAAATTTAATGGCGAAGATGTTGAACTTATTATTGGTGATAACAATACTATTAGAGAATTTACACTTTTTAACCCTGGGACAAAGGGCGGTGGTAGTAAAACTATCATAGGTAATAACAACCTATTTATGGGTTATGTACACTTAGGACATGATGTTATAATCGGGAACAACTGTATCTTAGCAAACGCAGCTACTTTAGCCGGTCATGTTGAACTTGGAAACCATGTTGTTATTGGTGGGATGACACCTATTCATCAATTTATCCATATTGGTGATTATGCAATGATTGGTGGTGCTTCTGCACTTGCACAAGATATACCTCCATACTGTTTAGCAGAGGGAAATCGTGCAAATTTAAGAGGATTGAATCTAACAGGACTTCGTCGTCAAATAGAGCGAGATGATATTAATGCTCTTAAGTCTACCTATAAGGAACTCTTTGAATCAGGGAAACCTCTCAAAGATACAGCACAAGAAATATTTGAAAATTCAGACAATAAATATGTACAAAATTTATGTAACTTTATACTTAAAACAAAAAGAGGAATTCCATTCCAAAGGAAACAAATATGATAACAAGACATTGTAGTTTTT
>JASFZD010000058.1:0-4983 GCA_045046645.1 Sulfurimonas sp.
TTCTATCAACTTCTTGAACAATATGAATTTTCAAAATTAAATACACTTAAATATGGCACTTGGGTGAAAGATAAAGATTTAATTGCTTTAATAGAGTGGTCAAAAAATGAACTAGATACTATTTCTATAAGTGAAATTCTTATGAGCTTGCCAGAAATAAAAAAATATGTTAAAAGCCAACTTCATAAAATTGATAAGCTAACAATTCAATTAGTAGAAAATTACTTTTCATAGTACCTTCGGTTTAACATTTTTATTTACAAAATGTAAAAATGCATTGTAACTAATTTTAGCCTCTTCTGGAAGATTTGAATTTATAATCTTCCATGTTGATCTCACTGATGCTCCTCTACTAATTAAATCTAAAATTTGAACCATATATTTTTCCATTCTACTTTTTGCAGCCACTTATCACTCCTTTTAAAAACTCTTTAACTATATTCATAATTTGAATATAGTTGCAAAAATTTCACTTTAAAACTTCAAAAAAACAATATTAAGCTACCTGCTTTTTTTGCATCTATAGCAGCTTGTTGTTGCTGAACATAATGATACTTAGCTTCAACATCAAACTTATGTAAATCAGTGACTACCTTATTACTTAGTATAAAACCCCTTGATGCCCATTGATCAAAATCACAACTCACACCATTTCGAGACTATACTTTATCTTTACCCTATAGCAAATTTTATCCTTTTCGCTAGGACGAAGAGCATCCAAACCACAAGTGCTTTTTATTTTTTTACAATAAAAAATTTTCACCACTTTTCCATTCTTTACAACTGCCCAATCAGTATTAGTGAAAATTCTACTTATCCACTTTTATATAAGTAACCTCAAAAGCCTTACACCCACGATATTCTTGCATTCTATTTGCCAAACTAAAAGTATCGTTCATATCGTATTGCTGAAAAATATCTAAACCACGGTCAAGTGATATTTTCCAGCCCGTATCGGTTACTATACTTCTTGCATGAATGGTCTCAGAAGTATCAAATTCCCAAGTAAAGACTACTCCGGCACTTTGTGCTGTCTCTTGTATCTTTTGAAAAAACTCTAATTGTCGCTCGGGCTCTCTCTCATCTGCGATGGTAATTAAATGTAAATTCACACTATCTTCTACAGACTTATTTGCAATGATGGTTTCTATAAACTCCATTAGATTTCTTATTTGAAAGAAAATTCGAATATAAGGGTCTGTAATTGTTATCTCTGTGGCACCTTTTAGGTAATCTCCAAAAAGCATATTATAAGTGACACCTTTTTGATTTTCCATAAATTCTAAATGCTGTTTTTTTAGTTTGTCGGTAATTAGTTTTGTAGTTGTTAATGCATTAGCTTCTACACTTACATCTGTTTCATCATCACCTAAATGTTCTTCACTATCTACATGTTTATAAAGATGCGGATACTCTTTCTCTTCAACTGTATAAACTTTAACACTCTTACCGCTATCTAAGTCGATATAACTAAAATCGGTAACAGCATAGGTACTATCTATTCGCATTAGCTGATCTTTAACCCTTTTTCTACCCTCTATGGCAAATTTTAGTATCTCTTCTATCTCATCTTTACTTGCCTCTCCACTTGGATACAAGATTTTCATTAGTCCTGAAAATGTTTTATGAATTCCATCTCTATCTCTGGTAGATATATCACTTGATAGCTCAAAATAGTTCTGATATTTATTAGCATAGTCTTCATTTCGTAGTTGTTTTAATACTTCGGCAATGTAATCCACAACAAAACCATACCCATTGCTAAACATCTCACCTCTGATAATATCTATCTCCCAACCAGGAATATAAAAATGAATACGATCTAAAAAAGCAGAATCATGATACTGTGGAGGCAGTTCATCAAACAAATCACTGTGTTTTAACATATAAGGCACAGTATGCTTCGTATTACCCACAAAAGTCATTGAAGCTTCAGCACCAAGTGTCTCAATAGCTCTTGAGAATGATTTGTTTGCCATATAGTTTTTCATAATATCAACGATGGCTTTATCAACTTTTTTCTGTTTTCCGGCAAACTCATCAAATGCCACACAATCCCAATAGCCTACAAGTCCAAGCTTTCCACTGCTATTATTGACAAAAAGTTTTGGTACAGTGACTTCCCCACCAGATATTAAAATACCATGAGGTGAAAATTCTGTATAGATATGAGACTTACCTGTTCCTTTTGGTCCAAGTTCCATTAAATTGTAATTTCGCTCACAATAGGGTATCAATCTTACAAGTTGCAACAGTTTATTTCTATGTCCAAATTTTTCAGGATTAAACCCTATGCTTTGAATGAGCGTATCAATCCACTCATCTTTACTAAACTGTTTTCTCCCTTGTAAATACTGTTCATGGTCAAATGAACTCATTTGAATAGGTTTAAGAGCGGTCAATATCCAAGGGCTAACATTTTTATCTTCATTGTACATATACTCTAAAGTTACAATACACCATACACCGCTCACAAGCATTTTAGGATGTTTTTTGATAACTTCACTCCCTATAAGAACATCTTTGATTCCAAGATTAGAAAATGTAGCTTTATAAGAGTCTGTTTTTTCATCAAGTTCTACAGAAACTTTATCGATAACTTTGTATCGTCCTTTTTCTTTAATGTTTGATCTCACAAGCCCTGCTTCATTTCTATGAACATAATGATTTTTAAGTATCTCTTTAACAGTTTCTATTCCGCTTTTTATAGTATCTTCATCATTTGTAGCACAGTATTGCCCCAGTAAATACTCTAGCACATACGATGGTACTATGGCATTACCTTTTACTACTTTTACCAAATCTTTTCGTACGACACTACCTGCAAAATATTTATTTATTTTTTCATCTAAACTCATCATCTACCCCTTAAAAATCATCAAAATCATTCACAAATGATAGTTGAAGTTTAATTTTATACTCTTTATATAATGGCTCTTCACTACTTCCATCTATAAGCTTTTTCATCACAAGTTTAATATACTCTCCAGAGTAATCTCCAGCGTTTTGTTTGAGATCAAATTTCAGTTTCACTTCTCTGTTTCTATCATCACTATCTATCTTGTCAAATGTGTAACTTTGCGTATTGGAAATCAATTTATTGTCATTTGTATAGAGTGCTATTTTCAGACTAAGAGCCTGTACTTTATCATTCACAACCTCTTCTTGATAAAATGAGAGTATAACGCTGTTTGTCGTGATTTGACTAGGGAGTGTTACCGGGCTGACATCAACAATACGCAAATCATCTTTTCGCCTTTTTTTCACACTTATTAGCGGCACCACCATCTCTTGCAATGAGGCTCCACCATGCACAAACCTGTGCCCTCCACCTTGTAATCTTATTTTATTTATAGATTTAGCAAGTGTTATTTTCTCATTGTCATCTATATTGAGAGATAAGGCATCAAATATCTCAATACAATCAGTCTGTTTTATCGCATCACTAATAATAAATCTTCTATTAAAGCGTTTAGATACAGTTGGCTTCTCCACACTACAAAATTCACTATCAGCCGTTGGTGTATTTTGATACAAAAATCCATGATCAGCTGTTATTAGTATATTTGAGCCATTAAAGTTAGCAATTTGTTTGATGATTTTTTCAATAGTTACAAAACTATCCTCTACTGCATCAAATACTTTATGTTCACTTGCACTTTTATCGCCAGTAGCATCTATCTCGTTATGATAAATATAAATAATTTCATGAGCTTTTGCAAATGCTCTTCCATCATCTCTGTTAAAGTCCAAAAAGCTTTCACTATCTATATATGTAGATTTAGAATTGGCATTTTTCAGTATCTTATCTCTATTTATAGTTCCTTTAGAACTGCTTCCATCAACATATATACTATCATCTTTACCATCAAAACTCAGCTTCTCATTTGGCAGCAATGCAGCGATTCCAAGCTGTGTAAATGAGGGCAATACTCCTACCATTGGCTCAATCTCAGCACTGTATCTATTTAGCCCAAGTATCCTATTTTTTAGTTCCGCTGCACACTCATAACGCAAAGCATCAGATATGATGACAAAGGCTTTTTGTTTACTTGTTACTATTGGCACAACAGCACTATTGTAAAAATCTTTTTGATATCTTAAAGTACTATTTTTATACTCTTTTACATGTAACTGCCAAGTGTCATTTAACACTCGTAAATAATCATTAAGATAAATATTTTCAACTTTCTCACCCAGTTCTTTTAAAATTTGCGGATGTTCACTTTTATTGGAGTGCTCTATGTACTTTCTGTAGTAATAATCTATTTTAGAAAAACTATTTGAATACGCAACTATCCCCTTATCAAAATCGCTTATCTCAAAATTACTATTGTTTACTAAAGAAATCATTTTAATAGCTGAAGTAAAAGCTTTGTAGATATTGAGATATTTGTTATACCAAAAAGTATGTTCTCTAGTATTGCAGATAGCAACTATCTCATCTTTTGTAGCACTCTGTTTTAAAATCATTTTCGCTATGTTTGATACTACCAGTTGCTCACAAAGCTCATAAGTATCGCAAGCAACTATATTTTCAAACTTGCACTCACCAATGAGCGAAGCGATAGAAAGCTCTTCTTGAATATTTTTAGACAATAGCTCATAACTTTGTTTATTGCTACTGCTATCCATCCAGCTTTTTACAAAGAGTACTGCTTCTTTGTTCAGCTCACATTTACTTCTATCTATAAATGAGTAAAAATGATTTTGTGAGAGTTTATAGGAAAAATCTTTTATAGTTGGAGTATCACTGCTATATTTATATTTTACAGATATATCTTTCCATAGGTAGTTTTGAAGATTATATTTAGCGATTACACTGTAAACCTTCTCATCAGCCACTAGTTTTATAACTATCTGCTCTATCTTAGAATCACATTTGAGTAAACTTGCAATCATTTTAAAAGCTAAAGCATACTCATCATCACCTGTTTCAAGAAGTTTTGCAAACGGATCTACCCGTGATTTTGCAGCAAAAAA
>JASFZD010000059.1:0-23749 GCA_045046645.1 Sulfurimonas sp.
TCCAACACCGATAGTTAGAGATACTTTTCCTCCTTCTATAAGGCGTGCAAGGATATCTCTTCCAAGTCTATCTGTACCTAATAAATGATGTAATGAGGGTTCAACTAAGATAGTATCACTACTGAGTGCATAGGCATCAACAGTGTATAAATAATTTCCAAAAAATGAAAATAGGAATATAAATCCTAAAATAAGTATACTAACTATAGGCATACTAGTTACTGCTTAATCCCCAAGAGTGTCTGCATCATCTGATCGATTGTTGTGATGATTTTTGCAGCAGCACCATATGCTGTTTGGTATCTAATCAAATTGGTCATCTCTTCATCTATACTAACTTTTGTAGTGCTAAAATATTCTAACTCTGTCGCGTTAAATTGAGTAGAGATTGTCTCATTTTTTAATATCGCTGCATTTGTATTTGTACCAACAAAAGTAGCTGTTAAGTCAAACATTCCGTAAGTTGTAGTGTTAAATATTTGACTGCCAACCTGAAAATCATAATCTTCAAACTGTTGTTGTACCATATTTAAAGCTGTTCTGTTATCGCCAGATGAACCTGAATATCCTGCAGATATTTTTGTTGGATTATTTTGCAAATCAACATTTAGCTGCATATCTCGAGCATTTTCACCATCAAAATATCTTCCCAGACCTAAGGCTCCTGCAAAATTACTACCACTTGCATAATTATCATCTGTCAATTTATCTTCGATAGAGAATCTATACCCTTTAGAGTCTGCCAAAGTCTCCATAGATAGTCCTAGCTTATGCTCTCCTGTTGATGATGACGAATAACTAAACTTAATATAATCATCTATATCATTATTTGCATTACCATCACTATTATCATCTTTAATCTGACTAATCTGACCTTGAATAGAGTTTGAGCCAGAAGCACCGCTCATAACCGTTGCTTCATCTATATTTACACTTCTTCGCGCCACTTCATTACCATCTAAATCATAAACAATCAAATCAAAAGCACCTTTTTTGATATTCAAATCCGATGAGATAAGAGAATTATTTGATAAATCTACTTTCGTATCATTAGAAATCATTTTATTCGTAGCATTTGCAGCGTAGAGATTATTGGTTGATTCGATAATACCTTTTGCAAAAGCATCCAATTGTGAAACAACATTTTGTAGCGTTCCATCTGTTGGCATACCGTCAGTAGTATCTACATCTCTACCCCTAAGATCAAAAATTGCTCCTATCTTTCCGCCATCAATTTTTTCATTTAAAGATATTAATACGCCATCTTGTCTCTCATAAGAAACTTCATAAAAGCCAAATTTATTCGTATCGTTTGTTAATTTAAGTGGATGAAATGAGTTACCATCTACTATATTAAAACCATTAACGCTTAGCGTATAACTTCCATTTTTAACATTTGAGTTACTATCTATTTGCGTATCTGCTGTTATATTTCCAGGATTAACATTTGAACCGATAAGACGCGATAGTGTTCTCTCCATTACATTTCTTTTATCTCGTAAATCATTAGCACTATATCCACCAGCTGCCTCAGCAACATCAATCGCAATATTTAAATCTGCTATTTGCTCTGCTAAGTCATTTACTTGGTTAATATTTACCCCAAGCTCATCATTCGCTTGACTTTGAAGGTCTAAAACTTGTGACTGCGTTTGCTTGATATGTTGCGTAAGTGTTTGAGTTTGTTGTGCTAAATCTACTTTAATTGCATCATTACTAGGATTATCAGAAAAAGTTTGCCAACTATTGTAGTAGTTAGTTAAATCAGCCTTAATTCCTACTCCATCAATCTCTGGAAAAAAAGTTGAAAGTGTTTCGAGTGTCTTTTGTTCATAATCACTTTTTTCTTTGTCAGCAGATATTGAAGAGTATCTATCAAAAACAAAATTGTCAAAAATTCGTTTAATATCTTGGATTTGAGTACCATTTCCTACCTGTCCAGCTCTAGCAGAAAGAGGTGTCGCTGCAGAAGTAACAACTCTTTGTCTGCTATAGCCTTCAACCTCTGCGTTAGCGATGTTGTGGCCAGTTGTGTCTATCCCAACTTGCGCTGCGTTTAGACCAGTGTAACCGATATTTAGTGCATTAAATATTGATGCCATCTTAGACTCTCACTTCTAAGATTGAAGCATCTTTAGATGCAACTTTATTATATCCTTGCATTTCTGTTGGTACCAATCTTTCTAAAAAAGTATTGTATAAATTACTTACTGTTAAAACTAGCTTTGCATAATCTTTATTTACTTCTCTTAAATTGTTTAATTCTATTTTCAATTCATCTAATAAGGTATGTTGTTCCTCATTTATAAGTTGGGGAAGTTCTTTTTGCGGACTTTTTGTCATTAGTGCAGATATTTCATGGTCAATCATCGCTTTTTTTTGTTCAAAACTTTTTAATTTATCTTCTTTTAGTGATAATCTATCAAACTGAGAATCATTTTTTGCTAATTTTATATCATCTATATCTGACTCAGTAATTTTTATTAAATCCCTTAAGTCACTTAAAGCACTTTGTAAATGATGAGACAACATTCTAAACCCCTATTCCTAATTTCTAAACTATTTACTACAACAACTCTTCGGCAATTTTTTTCGATAATGCGTCTAAGTCAACTTTATACTCTCCTGATACGAGAGCCTCTTTGATTTGATCTATTTTACTTGTATCGCCCTGCTTTGATACAGATGTATTCGTACTCGCTTTTGCACTCTTAGATTCTCCTAAGTTACTTGCGTAAGTAGCACGAACTTGCGAACTATTTGATTGTGAAATCATAATTTATCCTTCTTTTTACCATATATATTTTCCATATACAACTATATCGGCATTTTAGATAAATATTTTAGCATAATTACGACTTCTCACTCAAATAATCATAAAGCATTTGTGAAAACCCAAATCCTCCTGCACTTGCTTTTGAGAGTTCATCTCTATACATTGATTTGTATATTTTATCGCCAGGATCTTTTTGGTCAGAAAAAAGATTTTTTTCATCTTTCATAGCATTATCCATAAGCATTTTTATAATCACAGATTCAAAAGCATCAGTTTGCGCTCTTAACTCTTCGTTCTCAGCTTTTGGATCTATTTTTGGGATACTATGTTGTTGCGCGATACTCTGCGCGGTCGCATTTATTGCATTCATTCCATAAAAACTCATTAGATTACCTCCAAATCAGCAGATATACTACCTGCACTTTTTATCGCTTCTAATATCGAAATAATATCTTTAGGAGAAGCACCAAGCTTTTGCAGGGAGCGAACAAGGTTAGCAACTGTTGTTGTTCCTGTTTTTGTATATATCTCATTTTCATTTAACCCTATTACAAGGTTATCATCAACGACCATTGCACCATCTGGTTTTTTTATAGTTTCACTCTCGACTATTTTTATTGTAATATCGCCATGTGTTAAAATAACTGGCTTAATTTCTATCTCAACCCCTGCTACAATAGTTCCTGTTCTCTCATTAATAACAATTTTACTTTTAGGTTTATATATCATATCAATATCTTGCACTTCTGCTAAAAACTCTATCATTGATCTATTTTTTGGTCTTTTTAGCTTAACACTTCTAGAATCCATTGCAACTGCTACCTGTGTATTGTAAAATGAGTTTATAGCTTTTTGGACTGCCACAGAATTTTTAAAATCTGCTTCTTTTAAAGAGAGAGTTGCATACTCTTTATGATACAAATCTATGTTAATCTCTCTTTCTATAAACGCACCATTATATACGACTCCTGTAGTTGGATGTGTCGCTGCACCTGAGCCACGAGTGTTTAAACCGCCTATACTCACACTTCCTTGAGCAAGTGCATAAATCTTACCATCAACACCTTTAAGAGGTGTCATTAAAAGTGTTCCACCCTCCAAAGATTTTGCATCACCGATAGAAGAGACTAAAATATCAAACTTATCACCCTGTCTTGAAAATGGTTTCATGGTCGCTGTTACAACAACAGCTGCAACATTTTTAGATTTTATATCCACAGCATTCATGTCAATATTCATCGCTTTTAACATGTTTGCTATTGACTGAAGAGTAAATTTTGAAGTAGTTCCATCACCCGTCTTTTTAAGGCCAACAACGAGGGAGTAACCAATAATTTGATTGTCACGAACACCTACAATATTGGATATATCATTTATTTTAGTTGCTGATAATGAAGAGAAAAAAAGTATAAAGAGAATAAATAATTTCATTAACCGTCCTTGAATTACTCAAAGAATAGCAACTATTATTCCAATTTAGTCTGCGTTTAGATATGTAAGTGTAGTATTACCAAATTTTTTAGATTTTACAACACTAAACTCACCTAAAGTATCAGGTAGTTCTAAACCTGTCATGTGTTCTATGATGATGAGTTTCACTATTTCTTGAGGCAGTGATGTGATTAAACTCATCGTTTTATCATAGATATCTTCCATTCCTTCTCGAATACTAAAAGGAGGATCCACATAAAAATAAGCAGGTTCATCTCTTTTTTTAAGTTGTGCCACTACTATTTTGATATTAGCAAAACTATCCCCAGCAAAAACACTGCATGCACTTGGGTCAGTAAGTGCAATATTTGCCTTTAGTGTTTTAAGGGCTTCTGTGTCTTTTTCCATAAAATATATCTCTTTAGCACCACGACTCAGTGCTTCAAGACCTATAGACCCACTTCCTGAAAACACCTCAACGAAAGTTGCATCTACGATGTCAAATTGTAAAGTATTGAAAAAAGATTCTAAGACTATGGACTTTGAACTTCTTGTTGTTGTTTTAGATGGAAGATTTAAAACTTTTCCTTTAAACTTTCCAGAGATGATTTTTTTTGTAAGCTTTTTAGAACTATTTTTCATAAAAGGCTTTCACTGCTCTTATAATATTATTTTGATACTCTTGTGTCAAAAACTCTATTCGTTTTTCTAAGATGCCAAAATCCATCTGATTTTCTTGATCTATTATTTTTACTGGGTCTTCTTCTACCCTATCTTTATTTAAACTTTTATATTTTTTTTCTAGTTCTAAAATAAGTTGTGATTTGGAAAATGGCTTAATCAAATCGGCATCTTCTGTGTTTGAAATATAAAAACACTTCTCATCATTGAGACACTTCACATCTCTCACAACTATATCACACTTCTTACGAGAGCTTAGATATTTATCTAAAAAAAGTTCTAAAGATTTTTGTAAAAGAGGTGATGTACATTCAACAGCAATTTTCATTTTTATCCTTGTAGGTAGTAGTTTATACTATATTTTATATCTTCATCTATATCAGTAACTGGGCTAAGCATCCACTCTACATAGCTTCTATCATTTATGCAAATTTCTTCTATATATTTACCCTTATGTTTTCCAAAACTAAATTTTTGAATCAATACATTTTTAAAGCTTAATTCTTTCATCTTTTCTACATTTGCTATATCTAACAAATACTCAAAAAGTAGTTTATTCACCAAAGCATCACTCAGTGCATTATGTGCAACTAAAGCATCTTTAATACCAAGCTTTAACTTCTCTTGTTCTTCATCTTTGTAAAGTTTTAGCTCATATCTTAAAACTTGAAGCGAAAACAATTCACATTCAGGGATAAGATGTTTTGTAACTCGAAGAGTGTCGATGATATCACCCTGCCAGATAAAACCTAAGCCCAAAAGCTTGTCTAAATCAAATTTAATATTATGTCCTACTAAGGTATTTTTTGCAGAATTATTTTGCATAAGATAGGCATAAATTTCACTCTCCTTAAACGCAGGTTTATCCTTTATCATCTCAGTTGTAATATGGTTGATACTTGAAGCTAATGCAGGCATTTTTTTGCCTTCATTTATAAGTTCATACTTACACTCTTGCGTCTGTGCATTTATAACTCCTATGGAACATACTTTATCATTTTGCTCCAAGCCTGTTGTTTCAAGATCTAAAAATATTAGCATTTTTTTACCTTTACAAGCTTGCATCGCACACTTAACAATACAAAAGAGATATATCCTGCGATTAATACAAAACTATATAGGACATAGATATTAAACCAATCAAAAACAGCATTAAAAGATGTAAAGAACATTGTAAATACTAGCACTAAAATCATCTGTACACCCACTAACCATATGATTAACATTAGCCATTTTCTCCACACTTTTACTAGGTCACCATAGCCAACAAATTCTATTATTTCACTATTACTTTTATTTTGACACGTATGTAAAACAAGTTTATAGCCATTGTAACAAGTATTAAAAATATACTTTAAACTTCTAAAAAGAGCTATAAGAATACTTATGTTCCATGCAAGAGTAAACCAGAATTTAAAAACATCAAAAAGTGCTAGGAACACTTCTTTACTTAGTGTTTGCATTCCTTGATTTACATAGATAAACGCAGTCACAAACGCGGAGAGAAAAGATGCCAACACAAGACTGCAGATGCTTATTCTAAAAACCCATCTAAGCCAAAGTAAAAAGTAAAACCGACTCAATTCTTTTTCCTAAAAGGCTCCAACATTCCATGATAATGCTCTAATGTTATAAAGCTTTTTTCAAATCTATAACGAATAATAAATTCAATAACCCTATCTTTTAAGAGAGTATCAACATTTTCTACTCTTCCATAGTAAGCTAAAGATGTATTTTGACTTTTAATAACTGCATTTTTATCATAACTAATAGCTAAAACCTGCAGATATTTGCCTTTCTTTATCTCTCCTAAACTCTCACTTAAAAGAGAGGCACCAGATAGATTTATTGCTTTAAACTCAAAAAGATCTTCAAAATTTTCAATCTTTTTATCTATACCAATTTCTGAATATAATTTTTTCAAAAGTGACATATTTTCTTTTCTAGCTGTTTCATAACCTGATATTTTATTTGTTAGGTTTTTCAATCTATCTAATGCTGTACTCATCTATGTTTCCTTTGCTAAAAGTATATCAAAATAATAATAAGATATAATGTGTATAAAATAAATCATTAAAGAGAATTATGGACTACTTAAAAGCGAAGAGTGTTAAATCACTCCATGGTACAATAAAAATATCTGGTGCTAAAAACGCATCTCTTCCTCTTATAGCTATGACTATCTTAGCCAAGAACAGTGTTAACATTAAAAATTTACCTCATGTTGCAGATATCAATACACTCATAAAACTTCTCTCAAACCTTGGAGCTGATTGTAAGTTTTTAGATGACAGAGTTGTGATAGACACAAAGCCTCTGCATGAGACTAAAGCAACTTATGACATTGTAAAAACCATGCGTGCTTCTATCTTAGTGTTAGGACCAATCCTTGCAAGATTTGGTCACTGCGAAGTTTCTCTTCCTGGTGGTTGTGCTATTGGTCAGCGTCCTATTGATTTACACTTAAAAGCCTTAGAACAGATGGGTGCAAAGATAGCAATTAAATCTGGATATATCGAAGCAACTACACCAAATGGTCTTAAAGGCTGTGAGATTAACTTTGATAAGATAACCGTTACAGGAACGGCAAATATTGTTATGGCTGCCGTTTTAGCAAAGGGAAATACAAGAATTTCAAATGCGGCAAGAGAACCAGAAGTAGTACAACTTTGTGAGGTTTTAAATAATAGTGGAGTTCAAATAGATGGTATTGGTACAGCAATTTTAACTATTCATGGAACAGATGGGCAACTTGTAGATATTAAAGAGTTCTCCGTCATCCCCGATAGAATCGAAGCTGGAACTTATCTCTGTGCTGGTGCTATCACAAAATCAGAAATCACACTTACAAATGTCGAGCCAAAACACCTCGGTGCAGTTATCTCAAAACTCGAAGAGATGGGAAGTACATTTACTCTAACTGAGGATACTATAACTATCCATCCATCAGAAGTTATAAAACCAGTAAAAATAGTCACTCAAGAGTACCCTGCTTTTCCAACTGACATGCAAGCACAATTTTTAGCACTTGCAACACAAGCAGATGGTGTCTCCATCATTGAAGAAAGACTTTTTGAAAATCGTTTTATGCATGTAAGTGAACTCCAAAGAATGGGTGCAGAAATCTCACTTAATGGACATACTGCCACTGTAAATGGAAAAGCTAAATTATGTGGAACTGATGTAATGGCGACTGATTTAAGAGCATCAAGCGCCCTTGTTTTAGCAGCACTGATAGCTGATGGAGAAACAAATATCCATCGTATCTATCATCTTGACCGTGGTTATGATTCTTTAGAAAAAAAGCTAGAAGGCGTTGGAGCAGATATAAAAAGACTTAAAGAGTAGAAATAATATTATGTTGAATAAGTAGTAAGTTACAAGGCGAATTTTTGAAGCCGTACGCTAGTACTGCGAAAAATTTCAACGCAGTAAATTACTGCTTATTTAGTCTTCAAATATTATCATATCGTAGATGCTTCGTTTTGTTACTAATGCCTTATCTGGGGAAACAGCGTGAGTATTTTCAGCCTTTAACACTTCATATCTTAGCTCTGCTATTTCACTCTCCATCTCATCTACATTCTCTTTTAAACGCAGTATAATATCCACACCTGCAAGGTTTACACCAAGCTCTCGCGTTAAACGCAGTATTAATTTTATCCTGTCAATATCACGCTGAGAATAGAGTCTGATACGACCATTTGAACGAGAGGGACATATGAGATTTTCACGCTCATACTGACGAAGCGTTTGTGGGTGAATCTCCAAAATTTTAGCAACGATACTAATCAAATAAACTGGTTCATCATAGTTGTGAATCATATTATTACTCCCTATGCCTTAGGTAATTTTTCTTTCATTATTGTAACTAAATCTTCATCAAGTTCATCAACTTGTGGTAAAACTAGATTTGCTTTGAGGTATAAATCACCACGAACCTTTGTTTTACGGTTCATAGCACCCATCTCTTTTACACGAAAACGCTGTCCATTTTTAGTATTTTTTGGAACTTTTAATTTTATCTCTTTTTCAAGTGTTGCTATGGCTATCTTGTCTCCAAAAAGTGCTGCATAAAGAGGAACATCGAAAGTTTTCACTAGATTGTTATCTTCTCTCTCATACTCAGGGTTAGTGGCAACTGTTATCTTTAAAAACAGATCTCCTACTCGACCATTTTGAGCGTGACCTTTACCTTTAACACGCATTTTTTCACCACTGTTGACTCCAGCAGGAATTTTGATGTCAAATCTTTCGCCATTAACTGAAACAGAGTGAGAGCCACCCAAAATAGAGACAACAAAAGGAATAGTAACACTTGTTTGAATGTCAAGGTTTACCTCTTGTTGGAAGCCACCGCCTCCACCAAATCCTCCACCAAATGGATTTCCTCCACCGCCTCCGCTAAATCCTCCACCTTGAGAGAACATTTCGCGAAGTATATCATCAAGGTTTCCAGCACCACCAGCGTTTCTTGAAAAATCATGAAAATTTTGACCACCAAACATAGAATCACCATGCATGTCATATTGCTGTTTTTTCTCTTTGTCACTAAGTATTTCATAAGCAGAGTTAATCTCTTTAAACTTATCTTCTGCTGATGGGTCTTTATTTACATCTGGATGGTACTTTCTTGCGAGTTTTCTATAAGCTTTTTTAATCTCCGCTTCACTAGCACCCTCAGTAATTTCTAATGTTTCATATAATGATTTTGCCATACATGTCCCTTAATATTCTTTTATATTTGTTATTTTTTAAATTAGTGTAATTATATCATAAGAGTTGAGTGTATGTCAATCAAGTAATGCAACGCAGCAAGTGCATTGCTATTTTGATTTTAATGTAAAAAGTGACGAATTTCTGAAAAATATAAACTCATGCCGAACTCATTAGCAGCGTCTATTATCTCTTCATCTCTGATGCTTCCACCAGGCTCTATAACATTTTTAACACCTGCCTCGGCAGCTGCATCAATGCTATCACGGAATGGAAAAAATGCTTCACTTGCAAGTGCTGCACCTCTAACATCAAGCCCCATATCTTTTGCTTTTTTCAAAGCACATTGTGCAGCATCAACACGACTTGTCATACCCATACCAACAGCTACCATCGCAGAGTTTTTAACATAAACAACGCAGTTTGATTTTGTCAAAGATGCGATTTTGTATGCTATTTGCATATCTTTCATATCTTGTTCTTGTGCGGCTACTTTTGAAACAAGTTTTGCATTTTTAACTTCATCTGCTCCAACAACATCTGCATCTTGATAAACAAATCCACCATCTATATGTTTAAAGTCTTTTTTATCATTAGCAAGCAGAAGATTATCAGCTCCCATCTCAAAAAGCTTGATACGCTTCTTTTTAGCAAATACTTCTTGTGCTTCGGCAGTTATACGACCAGCGATAACAACTTCTAAAAAAATTTCGTTCATCTTCTCTGCTAGTTCTCTGTTTAGAGTACCATTTACCGCAACTACACCACCAAATGCAGAAACTGGATCACACTTGAGTGCTTCTATGTAAGCTTCAAGGAGTGTATCTTTGATTGCAACACCACAAGGGTTACCATGTTTTGAGATACATACTGTATTTTCTTTGCCAAATCCTGCTGCAATTTTAACAGCACCGTTAAGGTCATTTAAGTTGTTAAAACTAGCTTCTCCCTTTAGAGTTGTGAAATTGTTTGAGAAATGTTTGTCAAACTCATACAAAGCACCTTTTTGATGTGGATTCTCACCATAACGAGTGTTCATTACCTTATTTCCAACTACAAATTGTTTTTCACCAAAACCTTCGTTGAAACGTTCGTTCATATAGTTTGCTATCATACTATCATAAGCCGCTGTATGCTCATAAGCTTTTATCATATATCCACGACGAAAATCTTTTGTATTTTTTTCATTTTCTATTGCATCAATAACTTGAGCATAATCTTCAACATTTGTAACGATAATAACTGCGTCAAAATTTTTCGCTGCTGAACGAACCATTGCTGGTCCACCGATGTCAATATTTTCAATTATTTCATCAAAATCATCAGTCTTTTGAATAGTCTCTTTAAATGGATAAAGATTTACACAAACCAAATCAATAGCTTCAACGCTTAACTCTTTTGCTTGGTCAATATGAGATTGTTTATCACGACGATATAAAATACCACCATGAACATAAGGATTTAAAGTTTTTACACGACCCTCAAAACACTCTGGAAATTTTGTAACTTCATCTATCTCTATTGCGTTTACACCATTTTCTTTTAAAAGTTTGCAAGTTCCACCTGTTGAGATAATTTCATAATCATTTTTCACTAGTGATTTACAAAAATCAACTATACCTGCTTTATCGCTAACACTAACTAATGCTCTTTTTTTCAAAAAGTCTCCTATTACTTATATATCTCTCTCAATTACTCTTTTAAATGTGTTAAAATAATTATCTTTTAAGTCATTCAAACTCATCACGATATCATTTACTTTAATATTATCGCCACCAACAGTTCCAATTTTTTCAACTGCCATTGACTCATCAAGCATAGCTTCAAACGCAGCACAGTTTTCTGGTTTTACTTCTATAATTGCACGACTCATAGACTCTGCAAAAATATCTCTCTCATCAGATACGCTCATCTCTACATCACAGCCTAAGCCTGAGGTTGCAACCATTTTTGCTAAAGCGATAGCAACACCACCTGAGCTTGCATCTTTAGCACACTCTAGTAGATTTTTCTTATTGGACTCTATTACCAGTTCCCAAAGAGCAAGTTCATTTTTATAATCTATCTTAGGTAAAACACCACCAACAGTGTCACAAATCTCTTTCATATATAAAGACCCGCCAAATTCAGACTCACTTTTACCAACTAGATAAAGTGCATTTCCTGCATTTTGAAAAGAAGACATCAGCACATTGTTTTGGTCATCATTTACACCAACAGTTGCAATAGATGGGGTTGGAAAAACTGAAACACCATTTGTTTCATTATAAAGTGAAACATTTCCACCAATAACAGGAGTAGTAAGCTCTGCACATGCTTCTTTAATCCCTAAACAACCCTCTGCAAACTGCCACATAACCTCTGGGTTTTCAGGATTACCATAGTTTAAACAGTCTGTAATGGCAAGTGGACGAGCGCCACTCATAGCTACATTTCTACCTGATTCTATAACAGCCGCCGCTGCACCACCCTTAGGGTCAATATAGCAGTAACGCACATTACAATCAGCACTCATAGCAAGTGCTTTACCATTCTCTTTTACACGAATAACAGAAGCGTCAAGCATTCCACCATTTTTTATAGTGTTTGTTTGCACCATTGAATCGTATTGAGTATATATCCAAGCTTTGTCTACTACTTCCATACTTTTTGTAAGTTTCTCAAACGCATCTTGATTTGAAACTTTGTCAAAATCATCTATGCTTATAGATGCTAAATCTTTTAGGTAAGCTGGCTCTTTAGTAGGACGGTTTAACTCTGGTGCTTCCTCACTTACAGGATCTACTGGAACCTCAGCACATTTTTCCCCATGCCAGAAAAGTTCCATATCGCCAGTATCAGTTACTTCACCCACAACAGCAGCATCTAAATCCCATTTTTCAAAGATGTCAATAATCGCTTGTTCACTCCCCTTTTTAGCACAAAGAAGCATACGCTCTTGAGACTCACTAAGCATAAAATCATAAGGAGTCATATTTTCTTCACGAGCTGGAACTTTGTCAAGGTGCATAATCATACCAGAACCTGAACGACCTGCCATCTCAAAAGCAGAAGAAGTAAGACCAGCAGCTCCCATATCTTGAATCCCTACAACATAGTCAGTTTTAAAAAGTTCTAAACAAGCTTCAAGTAGAAGTTTTTCCGTAAATGGGTCACCCACTTGAACAGTAGGACGAAGAGATTTTGACTCTTCTGTAAAACTATCAGAACTCATAACAGCACCGCCTAGCCCATCACGACCTGTTTTTGCACCAACATACATAACAGGGTTACCCATACCTTCAGCTTTACCATAAAAGATTTCATCACTTTTTGCAAGACCTAAGGTAAATGCATTTACAAGAATGTTTCCATTGTAACACTCATCAAAACTTGTCTCACCACCAATAGTTGGAACTCCCATGCAGTTACCATAACCACCTATGCCCTCAGTAACACCACGAACTAAGTAGCGTTGGTGAGAGGATACTTTATCGTCATTCATAACATTACCAAAACGCAATGCATTTAAGTTTGCAATAGGACGAGCTCCCATAGTAAATATATCACGCATAATCCCACCAACACCTGTTGCAGCACCTTGATATGGTTCTATAAATGAAGGGTGGTTGTGTGACTCCATCTTAAAAACAGCAGCATAGCCATCACCAATGTCAATAACACCAGCATTTTCTCCAGGACCTTGTATAACCCACGGAGCTTTAGTAGGAAAACCTTTTAAGTGAACTTTTGAAGACTTATAAGAGCAGTGTTCACTCCACATAGCAGAAAAGATACCAAGTTCTACGAGATTTGGCTCTCGTTTAAGTATCTCTTTTATATGCGTATAATCTAGTTGCGAAAGTTTGTGATTTGCTAATTGTTCGTCAATGTTTTCTAATTGTTGGCTCACGGGTGTTTCCTAAAATTTGGTTTTTAAGAAAAGATTATATCCAATAAGAGGTAAAAAAGGTTTTAAGTGCCCGCTTAATGAAAGGCAAAATCACTTTTAGTTCGAATATTTTTCTTGAGAGAAAAAATATTTTTGTACGATATATTTTCTATCTCATACTCTTTACTCGTTTTTGGAAGTTTGATTTTAAATTCATCGCCCTCTTCTTTGCCTATCATCGCTTTTGCTATAGGAGAATGAACTGATATAAGCCCATGTTCTGGTTCGCTCTCTAGAACACCACAAATCGTGTAAATTTCTTCTTCATCTGTATCCATGTTTATAACTGACACGGTACTTCCAAAACTTACTTTTTTATGATGAAGAAGAGAGGGATCTATAATGACAGAATTTTGAATCATTTTGTTTAGATAAAAGAGTCTTTTATCCATGAAACGCAGCTTCTCTTTTGCCGCATGATAGTCTGCATTTTCACTTCTATCACCTTGCGCAGCAGCTACGAGTTTTTCTTCTGCTGTTTTTGGTTTTTCAACTTCTAGTAAAAATTTAAATTCCTCTACTAAAATATCATAACCTTCTAAACTCATAGGCTCCTTCAAATTACAGCTCGAACCCTATGATGTAATAAGTTTCTTTTTTTTCTAACTTATTTAGTTTAACTTTAAACTTATCACTAAAACGACTTATTTTTTCATGTGCTTCTTGTGCGATTTCAGGTGTTTTTGATTCTACTTTAATTTTAAAGTAATCATTAGAATTTGACAGAGCAACATAAGAATTATCTACTTTTAGATGATCATGTAAATCCATAATGTGCTTTTGAATTTTCTCATATCCTATCGTATTTTCTTCAATTTTTTTTAACTGTTGAATTAAAGCTTCATTTGGTGCGTAACCTAATTGTGTCAACATCGCATCTCTATACATTTTTATCCTTTTGTCAAGTAATTAGCATACAATAACAGTTTTTTGTAAATATTCAGTATTAATTTATCTCTTATTACTATAATTATGTTATAAAGTTATAAATCAAACAAGAGAGAGAACATGACAGAAGAAATCCTCAAAAAAATAAAACAACTTCCACCACTTCCTGAATCTGCTATGCAGATAGAAGCTGTTTATCAAGATCCAGATAGTAGTTTTAATGATATGGTTAAAATCCTAGAAAAAGATCCACTTTTAACAGCTGATATACTCAAGGCTGCGAACTCTCCTCTTTACGGTTTTTCTCGTGAAATCAATGCAATCAGCCAAGCTGTTGGTCTATTTGGTATGGGAACTGTTCGTGGTTTTGCTCTTGCGAGTATCGTTAAAAAAAGTTTTGCACTTGACCTTACTCCTTATGGTATTAACAACGATATGTTCTCTGCTCTTTCTAAAAAACAGCATGCGCTTACAACTTCATGGTGTATTAGAAAAGAAAATCGTCTTTTAGGTGTTTTATCTCCAGCTGCGTTTCTTGTTGAAATTGGCAAGGTTCTTATCGCCCAACAAATTATAGCTGATGGAAAAGAAGAAGCATTCCGTGATGCACTTCTTAACCTTGAAGATGTTGAAGCAGCTGAGAGAGAAGTTGTAGGTGTTGATACCCCAGAAGTAAGTGCTACTATCTTTGCTCAGTGGAAATTTGAAGAAAAACTTGTTGATGTCATTGGGAACTGTCAAAACCCAGAAAAAGCAACAGAGGAAGATCGTCGTCCAGCACAAATTCTTAATGTTGTTCGCGTAGCAGTTCCAATCAATGGGCAAGTTACTGATGCAAGTATTGTAGCAGCAAAAGCATTGATAGAAAAATATGAGCTTGATATGGAAAGCTTTGATACAGCTATTGACAATATAAGATAAACTTCATTTGAAATCTTTACTTATTAGACTCACTCATGGTTTGAGTGAGCTCGATATATCCATAAAAGAAAATCCTCTTGTACAAAACTGGTTTGCCAAAAAATATCTTACTAAAACAGAAAATACTTATAAATTTCACTCTAAATATCGTGCTGGAACCTTAGGTCTTGTTCAAAAAGGTACAGCATATTTACATGTTATTGGTGAAAATGTTCGTGACCTTTTTATCGCTGAAGGGGATTTGGGTAGTGCGAATGCGGGTGACCTCATTATCGCACAAAGACTTCTTGGAAAAAGAGGTACACCTAGTGCAAAAATAGCTGAAATAGTTGGAAGAGAACAGAGTTACAGCGTGGCATATATAATTAACAAAAATGGACATCGGGCCTTAGTTGATTTAAAAACAGAGTATCCAGCTGGTGCAGAACTCTCCTTAGCCAAACTTAATTCTTATGAACTTGGAGATGTGTTTAAGATAAACAACCAAGAAAACATAATTTTAGAGAAGCTTGGAAATATAAATGACCCAAAAGTAGATGAGTTTATAGTTCTTGCACAGTTTAATAAACATGACGAGTTTGAAGATGATGTTTTAGAAATAGCCAAATCATTTCCTAAAGTTGATGCCTCAAAATACCCTAAACGCAAAGATTTAAGAGAGTTGCCTTTTTGTACCATTGACCCTGTAACAGCTAAAGATTATGATGATGCTATCTATTATGATGCTGATAATACAACTCTTTATGTAGCAATTGCTGATGTTAGTGAGTACGTCAAGCCTTTTGGTGCATTAGATAATGAAGCGATATACAGAAGTTTTTCTATATATCTTCCGCATCGTTCTATTCCAATGCTTCCTCGACAACTGAGTGAAACTTTGTGTTCCCTGCAACCGCATGTAGATAGACTCGCTTATGTCTTTGAGATGAAGATAGACTTAAATACTTTAGAAGTTAGTAAATCTAGTGTTTATGAAGCACTTATGCATTCAGATAGAAGATTTAACTACGAAGAGATAGATAAATTTTTTGCTGGAGAACTTCATGCAAGCAATGATGAAGAAAAAACTATCTTTGCATCTTTAAAAAAATTGCGTATTGTTACAGATATGTTAAAAGTAAAAAGACTCAAAGTTGGTTATGATTTTCACTCTACTGAGCTGGAAATGCAACTCGATAAAAATTCAAACCTTGTAGCTACAACAGAAGCAGAAGAAACGCCATCACACGGACTTGTAGAAGATTGTATGCTTTTAGCAAATAAAGAAGCAGCACGGCAATTTGATAGAGGTATATTTAGGATTCACGAACCACCAAGTCAAGCGAAACTCCAATCACTCTATCAAGAACTAGCTGGAATTGGGATGAATATTGACATCAAAGGAACGATAAAAGAGACTATAAGCGACATTCAAGAACAAGCTCGCGATATGGACTTAGAATCAGAAGTTGATACGCTAATCATTCGCTCTCAAATGCAAGCGAGATATGCACCTCTAAACTCTGGTCACTTTGGTTTAGGTTTTGAGGCTTACACTCACTTTACTTCACCTATTCGTCGTTACTCTGATCTTATTGTACATAGATTGCTAAAAGCAATAAACGCAGGCGATACCCAAGAAGGCTCTTATGTTTTAAGAAATATCGAATCACTTGCAATGACTATCAGCGAAAAGGAGAGAGAGGCTAGTACTATAGAAGTTGATTTTATGGCTAGAAAATTCACTCGATGGGCGCAACAAAACCTAGGAAAAGAGTTTAAAGCTCGAATCGTAGGGACTGACACAGAAGTAAAAGCTGATCTCAATGATGAGATAAAAGGGGCACGATTAAATATCACTTCAAGTGGAGATGTTGTTCTTTTTGAAGATGTTATAGTAAAAATTGACAATGTAGATATAGCTAAAGCTAAGATATATGCTGTTGTTGTTGGAAAAGTTGATGTATAAAAATGAGTTAGATAAGCATATACAGAGCAAAACAGTCGCCAATAGTTTTGTTTTTTTTGGAGAAAGCAATTTTCTCATAGATATGTATACCAAAATGATGACAAATGTTGAGGATGCAAATATTCTCAACTTTTATTATGATGAATATGACTTTAACTCTGCCAAAACACATCTCTCACAAGGCTCACTTTTTGGAGATAGAAATATCCTTATCATAAAGAGTGAAAAAAAAGTTCCTAAAAAAGAACTCGATATATTACTCGACTTTTGTGAGAAAAATCCTGATAATATTTTTGTATATGCTTACTACGGCAGTGATTATAAAACTTACAATAACAAAAAAACTTTTGGCACAAAAAAAACCATGAGCATCCGTTTTTTTCATCCAAAAGATTATGAAGCACAAAATATTGTCGCTTCAGTAGCAAGAGAAAAAAGTGTAAATATTGATAAATACACTATTTCTCATCTTTTAAGAATTCACAATGGAGATGTCGCTCTATCTTGCAATGAGATAGAAAAATTTATGGTATTTGATAGAGAAATCACTACAAAAGATGTTGAAAATCTTGTTTATGGTTTAAGTGAAGTAAATCTTGATGATTTTATAAAAAAAATTATTGCTAAAAAAGAGTTCACTGATGATTTGAAAAATATCTTAGAACATGGTGAAGATGAAATACGCGTTATCACAGCAATCACGGCTTATCTAACACAACTTTATATGTTTAATATCTACATAAGAGTCAATGGTGCTCCAAATGCACTAGAAATACTAGGTTACCCTGCCCCAAAGTTTGTAGTCGATGAAAAAGCGGCACTTGCACTAAAATTTAAACCAAACACTTACTCAAAACTTCATGAACTACTACTTACGAGTGAGCTTAAAATGAAAAGTTCACATGTAGATAAACATGCAATTTTACTTTCAAGTTTGATACGGGTTCAGAAGCTATTATAATACCAATACAGTGGGGTGATTAATCCCACCTTTTACTAATAAAGACGAACTGTACAACAGAACATCAAGATTAGTAGCATTAGTACTATTTTTGTTGACAAAATAGTTCCTTTATATTGGATTCCCACCCAACACAACCCACTAAAAATTTAGCAAAAAAAAAGGGTAGTTAGAAATAAATCTAACTACCCTAATTCTTATCCAAAAGCTATGATAATCAATCATAACCAATGGAACTACCTTGCCAACAAAATATTATACCATAAAAAAAGTAAATTTCTAGTTTTTGTCTAAATCTACTATTTTATTTGCACTTATCCATGGCATCATATCACGGAGTTGATTACCAGTTTGAGTGATAAGTTTTTCTTTGTCCATAGCTCTCTCAGCATTCATACGAGGATACCCTGCTTGACCTTCAAGTATAAAGTCTTTTGCAAATCTACCATCTTGAATCTCTTTTAAAATCTCTTTCATAGCGGCTTTTGACTCACCATTGATAACACGCTTACCAGAAACATAATCACCATACTCAGCAGTGTTAGAGATAGAGTATCTCATATCAGCGATACCACCAGTAAACATCAAGTCAACGATAAGTTTAAGTTCATGAACACACTCAAAGTATGCCATTTCAGGAGCGTAACCAGCTTCTGTTAATGTTTCAAAACCAGCTTGAACTAAAGAAGTTACACCGCCACAAAGAACTGCTTGCTCTCCAAAAAGGTCAGTTTCAGTTTCATCTTTGAAAGTTGTCTCGATGATAGCAGTACGACCACCACCAATAGCAGAGGCATAAGAAAGAGCTAACTCTTTTGTATTTCCAGCAGGGTTATTTCCAACAGCGATAAGGTCAGGGATACCACCACCACGAACAAATTCTGAACGAACAGTGTGACCAGGAGCTTTTGGAGCAATCATAGTTACATTGATGTCAGCAGCAGGGATAATGCTACTGTAATGAATGTTAAAACCATGACCAAACGCAATAGTATCACCAGCGTTTAGGTTTGGTTCAATCTCTTCTTTGTAAATTTTTGCTTGATTTTCATCTGGAAGTAAAATCATAATAACATTAGCTTTAGCTGTTGCCTCTGCTACTGTAAGTGTCTCAAAACCTTTTGCTTCAGCTTTTGCCCATGAAGAACCATTTTTACGAAGACCGACAATAACATTAACACCACTATCTCTTAAGTTTTCAGCGTGAGCGTGACCTTGTGAACCAAAACCTATCATTGCAACTGTTTTGCTTTTGATTAGGTCTAAACTTGTATCTTTATCATAATAAACATTTAATGCCATTGTATTTCCTTGAGTGGTTTTAAGAATTCAATCTTAAAAATTTGTCGCATTATACTCCAATTATTGTAAATCTTTTATTAGAGTAAACTTAGATTTAATTCTACTTTTGTATATTTAATAAGAGAGTATGTATAATACGACAAAAATATAGGATATTGCATGAAAAAATTTAACCTTTTTAAAGAAATTATCACTGTTAATAAATCTGCTTTTGTACAAGCAATAAACTCATCTAAAGTTTATGGTATCAATATAAAAGGGGAAATTGTTTACGAACCTTTTAAAGAGAATGAAATTTTGATTTATGAGGGAAAACATACCCCTCAAGTAACAAGTAGTCTAATGCCAAATAAGCCTCTTTTGCTCTCAGAAATTTTAGGTAAAAATTATCAGCTTGTTGAAGATGATGAGAGATTACTTATAAAAGCTTTTTCCAACTGGCAAGCACTTATAAAAATCAATACTCCTCGCGCTTCTTATGATGATACAACAGGAGATGGAGTTGATGAGTTTGCAGATGAAGGCTTAGAGTCAATTGGCTGGCAAGCGACTGAATTTAACATAACTTACAGAATGTTTGTTGAACTTTTAGAAGAAAAATGTGATGGAACACTTCTTTGTATAGAGCAAGAAGAGCCTTATCAATTTAGTGGCCTTGGATATTTAGACGACTACAAACAAGCTTATGATTTACTTTTTAACTATTGTCAAACATATATCAACAATGTACTAAAAGATTACACAGCTAAAGATAGAGAGTTATTAAGTGATGATGAGCTAGAAGCGATGAAGTTTTTTCAATGTCAGTAAATTCACAAAAGATTTCTATAGAACATAAGTTTCGAGGAACAATTGAGTTTCCTGATACAACAGAAGCTAAAGATATTTTTTTTAGAACTAAAAAAGCTTATGCAAATCATGAAAAAATGAATGTAAACCTTGTTTTTTCAAAATCAAAAATAGCAAAACTTAAAAAGTATCAAAAAGGTAGCTCTCAAGACGAGTTACTTAACCTAGATTTTTATTTAAAACTGGGTGAGATTTTAGATTTTAATACTAATGATGCACAAAAACTTAAAGAGTCTATTTTATTTACCAATGATAGAGCTCATGCAAGTTTTAACATTACCAAACGGCTCAAGCTTATTAACAAAGAACATAAGTCTAAAGCAGATAAAAGCTACCTATTTTGGGATATTGAAAATTTTTCTAGTATTTCGTCTATCTTTAGTGACATTATCGAGAAGTACGACATCCAAGATAAGCATGTTTTTTTAGCAGCAAATCCTGATTCACTTTATCTCAAAAAAGCAGAATGGGAAGCAAATCTTTATGATTATGGAAAAACACTCCAATCGTTTAATTTTATAAAATGCTCACATGGTAAAAATGTTGCAGACGATGTTTTGCTTCAAGAGTTTCAAAACGCAAAACTTCGTAATACGAATGTATTTATACTTACTTTTGATAGAGAATTAAAAGAGAGGTTTGCCGAGGTAACCGATAAAAGTAATAACTTATACATAATGGACAAATAATTCTAAAGTGTATGGTCTAATGGCTCTCCAATATAATAACCTTGCACATAATCAACACCTAAATCTTTAACAATATCGTAAACTTCTTTTGAGTGTACAAACTCAGCAACAACTAGTTTATTTAATTTTTTTGCAAAAGAGATAATAGTTTCAACAATCAACCTTGCATTTTCATCTTTATCAATATTTTTTATTAAAGATCCATCAATTTTCATAAAAGTTGATTGGATTGTTGTCATATGCTCAAAATTTGCATACCCACTGCCAAAATCATCAATTGCGATCTTTGCACCTATATCATAAATATCTTTTGTAAAGTTAATTATCGCCTCTTCACCATCATTCGCTTGTGTTTCTAAAATTTCAATCGTTAATTGTGATGCAATCTCATACTCGTAAATCTTAGCAAATAAAAATTGTATTCTTTTCTTATCTAAAATATCATCAAAAGAAAGATTAATACTAAAAGAGAATCCATTATCCTTAAAATATGCAAATGTTTTTTCTATCATTATATGCGTAATATATGGGTAAAGTTTCACTTTTTCACTTATTTGTAAAAAGGCAAAAGGAGATAAAACCTTTCCACCTTCTTGTCTGAGTCTCACTAGTGCTTCATATTTATCTATTTTACCAGTTTGAAGATTTAAAAGTGGTTGGAAATAAGGAACAATTCCATCCTCAGCTAAAGCTGTTTTAATTATCTTCACCATAGCTAAATTATCTTTATATTTTTTTGATAGATTTAAATCCTCAGTAAATACCATAGAGTTTTTATGGGCTTCTTTAGCGAGCTTGAGAGTCATATCTGCGTTTGCTAAAGCATTCCCATTTTTTTCAATATTTGACACAGCTATTGTCACAGAAACATGTATATCATTACCTTCTATAATGAAATTTTGTGCTTCTATGTAAGTTAGGTGTTCTTTTATTATTTTTTCTTGTTGGCGTTTACTTTCAAACTTATCCATTATTACAGCAAATTCATCTGCAGGTAACTTATAAAGCGTTGCATTTTCTTTATCTACTTGCTTTTGTAAAAATATCGCAAGTTTAGATAATACTAAATCAGCAATTTTATAGCCGTAAAAATCATTAATCGTAGTAAAATCATCTATATTAATTAAAAATAAAACTTTTCCACTACAATTTTCTATCTTTTCAATCAAACTCTTTCTATTTGGTAACCCTGTTAATTTGTCAAAATAAACTTGCCTATAAATACGACTAGAACTCTCTTCGATTCGCTTTTCTAAATTCTCATTTAACTCAGCTAACTCATTTGAAACTACATTAGCTAGATTTGCTATGACATGTTCAGGTCGTATACCATAATCATTTGAGGTAGACTCTATCGATTTAGGTTTTTTCACTAAAGGTATCTTGTTTTCACTTAAAACTAGCAGAGTCATTGTCTCATTTAAAAGTTGATTCTTTCCCTTGGAATGAAAAAGTTCGCCATAAGTAAAAAATCCTGATACATCTCCTAGTTTTTCCAATAATTCTAACTCTTCAAAAATATAGTCATTCATAAATCGTCGTCTTGCCATGCATGAGTAGACAAAAATAGCTTCTGGCTCATACCTTATTTCATCTAACATCTTTAAGAGATTGTAATTAGTATTTTTTAAAATATTTTCTATATTGCCCACTCCAAAACGCACCATTGTTCCTTCTGGAATATCACCTGCAAAAGTCAAAGAATCATCATTATGTTTCAAAAGAACAGCACGACCTACATTTACACCATCTTTTTCAAAAATTAATGGAAATTCGATACCAACTTGCGGAAGTTGCTTGGCCAATTCATCTCCAAAGTATTTAGCATATATTGCCATAGCAGAGAGTCCATCTATCTCATAAACACGATTTTTTATAGATTTTGTAATTTTGAGTTTTTTACCTATAGGAATCCAATCAAAAGTATACTTTGTTGATATATTTAAATTGTCACTCTCTAAACAAACAGCTACTGCTCCAGAACTTGTAATCTCATGCTTATCAAATACATAAGTTTTAACAAGTTTACCGTTATCTGCGGCTAAACCTCCAGACAAAATTACTTCAGGGATTATATCTGATATCCCATTAGCATAATCTTCACCGTTTGTGTAAATGCCATCTGCAAAACTAATAATTACTTTTGATGTTTCGCAAAGTAATTTGCGAGCCATTGTTTGTCCAACTTTATAACTATCATTTTGGCACTCTTCATTTTTCACCAAAGCACATTTTATAGTTGTTTTTTCAAAGATAGTAAATGTTACCACATTTTTACTAGCATTATAAACCTGAGCATTCTCTATAATTCCATCAGTAGTTGTACCAATAATCACAGCATTTGGATACTGTTTTTTAAAATATTGTTGGATTTCTAAGATTTTAGCTCTAACTGAATGTGCACAAAACAGTTGTATAAGCATATTATTTGTATCAGCTACTATAAAACTAGTAGATTCAAGTACTTCATCTACACTTTCAAATGATACGCTAAAGTTTTTCATAATTTTAGTATATCATATTTTAAAACTATTGTCGATGATAAATCTTGTTATTTAATCGTATCCACAAAGTCTGATACCCCTACAGTAACCTAATCCAGCTTAACATTCCAAGGCAATAATTCTTCAAGACTTTTATCTTTATATCTATGAAT
>JASFZD010000060.1:0-6634 GCA_045046645.1 Sulfurimonas sp.
CCCTCATTACATCATTTATTAGGTACAGATAGACTTGGAAGAGATATCCTTGCACGCCTTATAGAAGGAGGAAAAGTATCTCTAACTATCGGTGTTGGAAGTGCTTTTATCGCTTCTTTTATAGGACTCATACTAGGCTCTATGGCGGGTTATTTTCGTGGTAAAACCGACAAAGCTTTTATAGTTATGGTTGATCTGTTTTTAACTTTTCCAACATTTTTTTTACTCTTAGCTCTTGTGAGTTATGTTAATGCTTCTGCTTTAGTACTTATAGTGATTATATCTGTGACAGGTTGGATGACAACAGCACGACTTATTAGAGCTGAGAGTTTTAAAATTACTTCTCAGCCATATATCAAGATACTCAATATCGCAAAAGTAAATAAACTGAAAATTTTGTTTAAATACTATGCCCCTATTCTAGCTCCCATATATTTTGTAAGTTTTACTTTTGGTGTCGGCGGAGCCATATTAGCAGAATCAGGACTCAGTTTTTTAGGTCTGGGCATAGTAGCCCCACAAATGAGCTGGGGAACAATACTAAGTGCTGGAAAAGATGTAGTAGAAATTGCTTGGTGGGTAAGTTTCTTCCCAGGACTTATGATATTTTTAGTGACATTCTCTTTAATCAATATCTCAAACTATTTGCAACAATTAACCAATCAAAAGCAGATTCAAAATTAAATTTGCTATAATAACATCATTATATAGAAAGGGAAAAAATAATGGTTTTAATGATTGATAATTATGATAGTTTTACATATAATATAGTTCAATATTGTAGAGAACTTGGTGCTGATTTAAAGATTATTAGAAACGATGAAATGAGTATTTCAGATATCGAAAAACTTAACCCACAAAAGATTGTAATTTCCCCTGGACCTGCTTCTCCCAATGAAGCGGGCATAACCCTTGAAGTGATAGAGTATTTTAAAGATAAAGTTCCCATCTTAGGTATCTGTTTAGGTCATCAAAGTATTGCCCAAGTCTTCGGTGGAGATGTTGTTCGTGCTAAAAATATGATGCATGGAAAAACATCTATAATGAAACAAGCAGATGATTGTGTAATATTTAAAGATTTACCACAAGAGTTCGTCGGAACTAGATATCATTCACTAATTGTCGATAAAAAAACACTACCAAACAGCATCATACCAACTGCGTTTAGTACAGATGATGATGAAATAATGGCACTCAAAATAAAAGATAAAGATATTTATGGGATTCAATTTCACCCAGAGTCAATCATGAGTGAATACGGGCATGAAATGATAGGAAATTTTTTAAACTTATGATAAAGAAGTACATTTTTGTCATTATCCTTCTTCTTGACACTGTTGTACTTCTAACGCAAATCTCAAATATATCAATATCTTATGCAGAAGCATTAGTGTTATATGAAAATTTTTCTTTTTTGCAATTATTGATTAAATCCTCGATTGTTATTTTTGGACAGAATGATTTTGCTTTAAGACTGCCGATGATAATTATGCACTTGATGAGTGTTGTTTTACTTTATGAAATTTCAAAAAAGTATTTATCATCGCAGAGAGATAGAATCTGGCTAATTTTACTTTTTATCCTTTTACCTGGAGTTGTGAGCTCAGCATTAGTTGTAAACTCTGCAGGATTAGTGATATTTGGACTTTTTTTATTTGTTTATATATATGAAAAACTTTCGATAACTTCAGTAAATATACTGTTATTAGTATACCTATTCGCAGATCCGGGTTTTATTTACCTCTTTGTTGGGATGAGTGTATTCTATATATACAATAAGCAAAGATATTATTTTTTCTATAATGTCATTCTATTTTTATCTTCGGCATATCTTTATGGTTTTGAAGTTGGTGGCTTACCAACTGGACACTTCCTTGATTTAATTGGAATCTATTCTACGATTTTTACACCTTTTATATTTATATATATTTTTTATGGACTCTACCGAAGATATTTAAACAACCAAACTGATTATATTTGGTATATAGCATCAACTACCTTAGTCTTTTCAGTCTTACTATCACTTAGACAACGAGTGATAGTTGAGCATTTTGCACCCTATCTTATAATAGCCTTGCCACTTGTTGCTCAAACATTTGTAAGTTCTTATAAAGTACGATTAAAAATGTTTCGCACCAAATATAGAGTCATATTCTTAATCTCTTTCATCTTTTTAGCATTTAATTATTTGGTTGTACTGTTTAACAAAGAATTGTATTTAGTTCTTGATAGCCCAAAAAAACATTTTGCATATAACACACACATCGCACATGATTTAGCAAAAAAACTTAAATTAAAAGGTATATATTGTGTTAGTACAGATAAAAAAATGTCATTAAGATTATCTTTTTACGGTATAAAACATTGCGATAAGTACAAACTAGAAGAAAAAAGTTTAAGTAAAGAAGATTCAGATGTAACAATTAGTTACAGAAATAAAATATTATATTCAGCTACTGTTACTAATGTAAACAAATAATAAGTAAAATAGATAATAAGCACTAAGTAGTAAAATGATATTAAATGAGTTTATGATAGAATATCCAACAAATAAAAAATAGGGAGTTTCTATGGCTCAAAAAGCGATACGCGAATACGACGGTAAAGCACTTTTTTCTAAACAATGGGAAAATTATTTTAGTGGATTTCATTATGGATTTAAATCTGTTTTAGTAACAAGTGGGGCAGAACTTTTAAGCAAGGCTGAAGAACATGGTTTTGAGTGGTTAAAACAAGAGGCTTTAGTTGCAAAACCAGATATGTTATTTGGTAAGCGTGGTAAAAATGATTTAGTTCTCTTTAAAGATGCTAAGCCAGGTGATGTTTCTTTAGCAGTCGCTGCAGCTTGGATTGATGAGAAGATTTCTCACACAACAACACTTCTAACTGGACAACATGGTACTTTAAGTCACTTTATTATTGAACCATTTACTCCACACTCTCAAGAGCAAGAGTATTATATCTCTGCAACTTGTGTTGGTGAAGATGATGTTCTTTATATGTCTGCTGAGGGCGGAATGGAAGTTGAAGAGGGTTGGGATGAAAAAGTCAATGAAGTAGTTATCCCAATAGATATGTCAGATGCTGACATGGAACATGCTGTAAAAGCAAATGTTCCTGCAGATATTCCAGCTTCAGACAGAGAAAAATTTCTTTCATTTGCAGTTGCATTCTTTAAATTTTATAGAGACATGAACTTTGCATATCTTGAAATAAATCCAATTGTAATGCTTGATAATAATGAGATGGCTATTTTAGATCTTGTTGCTCGTCTTGATGATACTGCTGGATTTATGATGAAAGATACTTGGGGAGATATTGATTATCCGACTGCGTTTGGTATGGAAGATCAATCTCCTGAAGAAAAAGCTATTGCAGATGCAGATAGCAAGTCAGGAGCTTCACTTAAACTAACTATTCTTAGTCCTATGGGTAGAGTTTGGACTATGGTTGCTGGTGGTGGTGCTTCTGTTGTTTACGCAGATACTATTGCTGATTTTGCTGAAGCAAACGGTGGTTCTATCGCTGATCTTGCAAACTATGGTGAATATTCAGGTGGTCCAACAACAAGCGAGACAAAATTTTATGCAGATACTATTATTGATTTAATGACCCGTCATAAAGATCCAAAAGGACAAGACAAGATTATGATTATTGGTGGAGCTATTGCAAACTTTACTGATGTTGCAAAAACTTTTACAGGTATTATCCAATCATTTGAAGAAAATGCTGAAAAAATGATAGCACACAATACAAAAATTTATGTACGCCGTGGTGGACCAAACTATGAAAAAGGTCTAAAAGATATTAAAGAAGCTGCAGATAGATTAGGTTTAACTATTGAAGTTTATGGACCAGAAACACATGTTACTGACATTGTTAGAATGGCATTAGAGAAGTAAGGGATAAACATGGAAAAATTATATACTAAAGAAACACAAGCAATTTTCTGGAATAACAATAAAACTGCTATTCAAAGAATGCTAGATTATGATTATACAATTCAAAGAAAAACTCCTTCAGTTGCAGCTATTGTTGCTCCAACAAGTAACAATAAATTTGAAAAATTCTTTTATGGTCCAGATGAAGTTATGGTTCCATTATACAAAAGTACTGCAGCAGCACAAAAAGAGCACTCTAATGCTGATGTTCTTTTAAACTTTGCTTCATTTAGAACTGCATATGATGTAACTATGGAAGCTGTTGAACTTGGTGGATTTACTTCTATTATGGTTACTGCTGAGGGTATTCCAGAGAGACTAGCAAGAAAAATGAACAACACAGCTCGTAATGCTGGTGTGACAGTTATTGGACCAGCAACAGTTGGTGCTATTGCTCCTGGTGCATTCAAAATTGCAAATATTGGTGGAACAATTGAAAATATCGTAAACTCTAAACTTCACCGTGCAGGTTCATGTGGTCTTGTAACTCGTTCTGGTGGTCTTTTCAATGAACTTTCAAACATTATTGCTATCAATGCAGATGGAATTGCCGAAGGTGTTGCCATCGGTGGAGATAGATTTGTTGGTTCAGTTTTTATTGACAACATGCTCAGAATGGAAAAAAATCCAGAAGTAAAATATATGGTTCTTTTAGGTGAAGTTGGTGGTACTGAAGAGTATAAAATCATCGAAGCTATTAAAAATGGAGAGATTAAAAAACCTGTTATAGCATGGTGTATTGGTACAATTGCTAAACACTTTAGTTCGGGTGTTCAGTTTGGTCATGCAGGTGCATCTGCAAATGCTGATGCTGAAACTGCTGCTTCTAAAAACAAAGCAATGGCAGAAGCCGGAATTTTTGTTCCAAAATCATTCAATGAATTACCAGCTACAATCAACAAAGTATATGAAGATTTAAAAGCAAAAGGAACAATAGGTGAAATTCCTGAGCCAAGTATGAGCCTAGTACCAAAAGTACGCCGTTCAAAAGAGTTTATCTGTACAATTAGTGATGATAGAGGAGAAGAAGCAACTTATGCAGGTTTTCCAATCTCTTCTGTTGCAACTCCAGATACGGGAAAAGGTATTGGTGATGTTATTTCTCTATTATGGTTCAAAAAACAGTATCCTAAATGGGCTACACAGTTTATAGAAACTGTAATGAAAACAGTTGCTGATCACGGTCCAGCAGTATCTGGTGCTCACAATGCAAAAGTAACTGCTCGTGCAGGAAAATCAGTGGTTGAGTCTCTAGTAACAGGTCTTTTAACAATTGGTCCAAGATTTGGTGGTGCTATTGATGGTGCTGCAGAACATTTTAAATATGCTGATGATAATGGTTTAAATCCAGTAGAATTTTTAGGACATATGAAAAAACTAGGTATCCCAATCCCAGGTATTGGGCATAGAATTAAATCATTAAAAAATCCAGACTTAAGAGTTGAAGGTTTGAAAAATTTTGCAAAAGAGTATTTTCCAGCAACGCCATTACTCGATTATGCCTTAACAGTTGAGCAATTAACAACATCAAAAAAAGAGAATTTAATTCTTAATGTTGATGGTACAATTGGTATCTTAATGGTAGATATGTGGAGAGCCTTAGACTATAGTGAAACGGAAATTAATGAATTTATCTCTTCAGGAACTCTAAACTCATTCTTTATCGCAGGTCGTACATTAGGATTTATTGGTCATATTTTAGATGAAAAACGTCTTGCTATGCCAATGTACAGACATCCAATGGATGATATTTTATACGATGTTCCAGTAGCAGAAAAAATATAATTTTCTCTTTTTTACTCAAGGATTTGTTCCTTGAGTTCTTCTTTATTTAATTTTTCCTCTTTTAAATTCAATTCTTTTTCGCTATACTTAAGCATATATTATTTATTTAGGTATTTTTATGAAAAAAGCATTTACTATGATAGAGCTAGTCTTCGTTATTGTGGTTATTGGTATATTAGCCGCAGTAATCATCCCAAGTACAAAAACAAATCCTCTTCAAGAAGCAGCAATCCAAGTGCTTTCACATATAAGATACACTCAACATCTTGCAATGGTTGATGATAAATATGATGCAAATGATCCTTTTTGGTATAGGGGTAGATGGCAACTAATTTTTTATAATGGTAATAACTCAAATAATGTTCCTGCATATACAGTGTATTCAGATAATTCAGGCTACACTGGTGATCCAAGTTCTGGTGAAATAGCAATGAATCCTCAAAATAAAAGCAAATTAATGACAGGTGGATATAGTGGTTCTAATGTACTGGATATAATGCATGCTAGTTTTAATGGGACTAAAAGTATGAATCTAGGTATGAAGTATGGTATTACTAGTTATCAATTATCTGGAGGATGTAATGGTGCAAGAATATCTTTTGATCACTTGGGAAGACCTATTACAGGAGATTTAAGCAGTATGACTGGACCATATTTTGCTGGAACTCAAAGATTAGTAACAACTGATTGCAATATTACTTTGGCAGATAGTGCTGATAATATTATTATAACAATTAGACCAGAAACGGGCTACTCAAGTATTAGTTTTAATTAAAATAGTAAACAAAAATTTAAATATTTAAAATCCCCCCTCAAACATTAAGCAACTATTAAGCAACAACCCCCTATAATTCCCATCCACAAACAAAGAGACTTAATGTTTAAGCCTTATCTAGCAATAGAAGATT
>JASFZD010000061.1:0-8871 GCA_045046645.1 Sulfurimonas sp.
GTTCCATCTTCTTTGATTATCTCACAGATAACACCAGCTTCACTTAAACCAGCGAGACGACAAATATCAACACTTCCCTCAGTATGTCCTGTTCTTATAAGCGTACCACCATCTTTAGCAATTAAAGGAAAAACATGCCCTGGTTTTACAAGTTCATCTGCGTTTGAAATAGGATTTGCTAAGATACCAATAGTATCATCTCTCTCTCTTGCAGATATACCAGTCAATGCATCTTTAGCATCTACAGAAACCGTAAACGCAGTCTCATATGATGAAGTATTTGAGCTTACCATAGGATTTAGATCAAGTTTTGTAGCGATAGTTTTACTCAAAGCAACACAGATAAGACCTCTAGCATGAGTTGCCATAAAGTTTACATGCTTTGGTGTACTAAACGCAGCTGCATAAACTAAATCACCCTCATTTTCTCTATCTTCATCATCAATCATGATGACCATATTACCTTTTTTAATCTCTTCAATAGCTCTCAAAACTCTTTTTATAGGTGTCATTCATTCTCTTTTTCAATATTTTAATTTTATTATATAGCAATATTTATTAAAAAAAGGTCAATTATTTTTTCTCTAATATTTGTAAAGCTTCTTTTATTGGTAATGCTCGGTATAAATCTTCGTTCTTGCTCACAAGCCGTAACTTTTCTAACTTGGACATAGCATCATCTATTTCAAAATCCATTGGAACTTTATATGTATTTTGTATATAAGCTTCTATGGTATTATCAAGTTGCATCAGTGTCATATCTTGAGAGGATTTTAGTAAAAATATATACGCTAAAAATGCTTCTTTGAGTTCTTCATTTTCTGCCATATCTGCTAGATAAGAGATAACACCTGCATTGTTATCGAGGTTATAAAAGTAAAGGTTTTGTGCTAATTTTGCCATATATTTCACTCGATTGTTAAAGACAGAACTTACTTGTCTCCAAAGTATCCCAACAAACGCAGCAATAGCGATTAAGATAGCTATGGGATCTACTAAAACAGCAATTTTACCTACAAGAGTAACTACTCCACCGATAGTTCCTCCTCCACCAGTCACGGCAAGTTTAAGCTTATCAAATAGAGTCATTTTTACTTTTGTATTTGGAAATAGCATTTCCAAATCATTGGAGGGAATATTTTTAAAGAGTTTTAGAGAGACCTGTTGTGTGTTTTCTTTTAACTTAAATAAAATAAAAAGTCTTTTATATACTTTAGTAGCAACAACTTCTTTTTTTAAAAACAGTGTTTTTATATCTCTTCTTTTTTCACTTTTGACAGCACTGCCACGAAAAAAAAGTTCTATATATTCAAAAGCAGATAAATCAACACTCACTTCAACTCCATAAGGAGATTTTTCATTAATAGCCTTATTTAAATCCTCTTGTGTTAACTTTTCATAGTTTGCATTATCCAGCAAAGAAATCATCTCTTGGTTAAACTCATTTTCATATGCTTTTAATACTTCATCAGAATATTTTTTTATACTCACAGTATCTCTATCTGGATTAAAATGCTTATAATTTTCTTTTGTAGCAAGCATTTGTTTATAATATGTTTGATGGAGAGCTAAGCTTAATGCATCTGCAAAAGTCTCTAAATCTTTTGCGTTTATTATATTTTCTGCTTGCAAGTTTTCTTTAAGTTCTGTAAAATCTATAGGTATAAATCTCTCTAGTATACTATTGTCAAAATTTATATTCACCACTATACTCCCTTTTAATTACACAATAATAACATAAATCACAAATAATTAAAAGATAATCTAAGCCTATATAATGTATAATAACAACTAAATTATCTCTGCGTTTGGAATCTTTATGAAATATTTAACTGATTTAAAAACTGTTGTCAAAATCAACTCATATACAAAAAACAAAGCTGGTGTTGATAGAGTTGGAGAAATATTTGATAAATGGTTTAAAGAGCTTGGATTTCAAACAACTCTTTACAATCGAGAACTTATCGGAAATCATAGACACTACACATCTAAAAAGACTATAAACGCTAAAAAGATTCTTTTACTCGGTCATATTGACACAGTCTTTCCTTTAGGTAAGTTTGAAGAGTATAAAGAAGATGATGCTTGGGTTTATGGTGCTGGAGTTTGTGATATGAAGGGTGGAAATATTGTTCTCCTTGAAGCACTCAGAGAACTCCATAAAAAAAATATTCCCATTACAAACATCGATATTTTACTTGTGAGTGATGAAGAGAGTGGTAGTGATGATTCTAAACACTTAACAGCTTCTTTAGCAAAAGATTATGATTACTGTTTTGTATATGAAGCAGCTGGTAAAAAGATGGAACTAGTAACTGGCAGAAAAGGTGTTGGTACTTTTTTTATAGACATTCAAGGCAAAGCAGCACATGCTGGTAACAACTACTCTGATGGAAGTGATGCAAACCTTGAAGCTTCATACAAACTTCAAAAGCTTGTATCACTTACGAATTTAGAAAATGGCACAACAGTGAATGTTGGCAAGATAAATGGAGGTATAGGTGCAAACACGATTTCACCTCATGCACACTTGGTTTTTGAGCTGCGATACAAAACATCTCAAGAGAAAGATAGAGTTTTAGACGAGATAAATAAAATCGTAAAAACTTCTTATGTTGATGGGTCTGTTTCAACTCTCTCTGGTGGCATTCAACGCGATGTTATGCAGACATCTGAGGAGTCTCTAAAACTTATAAAAAATATAGAAAATATAACAAAAATAAAGTTACCATACGAACAAAGAGGTGGCGTTAGTGATGCTAATATCGTATCAGCTATGGGCGTTGTAACACTCGATGGTTTTGGTCCATTTGGTGACGGTGACCACACAGTTAATGAGCGAGCAAGTAAAGAGAGTTTTGTATCTAGAATCAAGCTTAGCGAAGAACTTTTTACTTATTTTGTAAAAAATTTAGATTTTATGGAGGATAATAATGGCAAATAGAAAGATTGGAATGTGGCTTTATAGCAATGGTGGTGGCGATAAGATTGGCAAAAAAATCATTAAACAATTGGCAGATAGAGATATAGAAACTATAAATGATATACGACTTCATGATTGTATTTCTCAAAATGGACATATAATCTACAATGATATTAAACTCGATAAACTAGATCTGTTCTTTTCATACAATGCAGGTGAACAAACGCAGTATCAAACATACTTATACCAAGCACTCAACCGTCTTATACCTATGATTAACTCTTATGATGCTTTTGCACTTAGTGAAGATAAGTATCATACATCTTTAGTTTTAGGAAACAAAGGTATCGCTACGGCTGATTATAAACTTTGTCATAGAGATAATGGTGCTGCACTTAAAAAAATCATCAAAAAATGGGACAAGATGATATATAAACCAACAGATGGTTGGGGTGGTCTTGGCCTTACAAAAATTGAAAATGAAGCAAGCCTTGATATGCTTATGCCATTTTTAAATCAGATGGACATACGATACTTTTATGTTGAAAAATTTATAAAATATGACAACACAGACTTTCGAGTAGATATTGTTGATGGTGAATTTGTTGCATGTTATGGAAGAAAAGCAAGTCGTGATGACTGGAGAACAAATGTAACAAGTGGCGGAAGTGTATTTATGCGTGAAGCCAATGATGAGATTATCAAAATAGCTAAAAAAGCAACAAAAGCATGTGGACTTGACATCTCTGGTGTTGATATTATTTATGACTTAGAAAAAGAAGAATATATTGTATTAGAAGTAAATGGTATTCCTGCGTTTGCAACACCAGAGCAAGAAAAAATGGGACTCAACTTTAACGATAAAAAAATAGAACTTATCGTAGATCTTATAGACAGAAAAACAAAGAAAAAAGGATAATAAAATGGCACAAACACAAAAGCTTCCAAAACTAGGATTTTTATATTTAGACTATGTACTAAGATTTTTTGATTACAGTAACTTCAAAGGTTGGCCTGACAAGATAGAAGAAGTGACTTATCATTGGAAAAATGACAAGACTCGTTTTATCAATGAAGTTAGAAGAAAAAAGATTGATGTACTAGTGGGAAATATTCCTGCAACTGCTTATGAAACTTTTAAAGAGATTGCAAAAGAGTTGCCAGATGTTAGATTTATACCATCTATAGAAACACAATTCTCAAACAAATCAAAAGAGAATGTAACACTATTTTGTGAAAAGTATGACATCCAAGCTCCAAAAACAATCATCACTTATGATGATAAAGTGGCAGACGAACATTTTAAAAGTTGTCATTACCCACAAATCGTGAAACGCAGCTACGGTGCGTCTAACTATGGTGGATACTTTGTACATAAAGTTGATAACTACAAAGAGGCTAAAGATTTACTTGCACAAACAAAGTATAAACCTGTTTATTCTCAAGATGGAGTTCCCTTAAAAGATAGCGGAGATATCCGTGTTATGCTCATTGGTCATAAACCTATTTGTGCATTTTGGAGATACTCTGGTGAGGGCGAATGGATTACTAACACTTCTCAAGGTGGAAGTATGAGTTATGAAAATGTTCCAATGAATGTTTTAGAGCTTGCTGTAAAAGCATCAAAAGCTGCAAAAGCTGAGTATTGGGCTTGTGACATTGCCATAGATGAAAATACAGATGAACCTTATATCTTAGAGTGTGCTACTGCGTTTGCTGCATTTCCTTATGTAAGAGACTGGATTGCTCAGTATATCATGTGGGATTTAAGTGGTGGTAAGTTTAGACTTCCTCATGTTCCTTTATACTCATGGGTAGAACTTGGCAAAATGGATCCGTCAGTGCTTAGAACATTAAGACACTTATACTTTGCAAAATACGAACCTTCTGTTGATGGTGCTTACTGGCTTGAGGATAAAGGTAATCTTGATATGGAACTTACAGAAGATGCATACCCTTCTGATGTACCTCCAAACATTAAACCTCCTCTTACAGAAGATAAAATCCCTTCAGTAGTTTTAGAAGATGAGATACTAGAATCATCTACACTTGAAGAAAATAAGTTGTTTGATATCCAAACTATTTCACTTACAAACCTTATGACACTCCAAGGTATGGAAGAAGATGTAGCTGTAAATATTAAAGAACTAGTAGAATCTAAAGATATAAAATCATTTGCAGAAGTTGCAGAGCATTTAAATGCTTCAAAAGAACGCATTGCACAATGGTTAAACTTATTTGTAAAATAATTTAAGGGATAAATTTGAGACAACAGTATAGTTCATATGATGAATGTGTAGCTTTTTTTAAAAATGCACAAAAAACAAATCCTGATCTTTTCAAAGTTGAATCCATAGGAAGAACTTGGGAAGAGAGAGAAATAATAGCCGTTACCATTACAAAAAATGTTGACTCAAATTTAAAAAAACCAGCACTTTTTTTTACAGGAACAATACATGCAAGAGAGTGGGTAGGCATAGAGTTATCCCTTAGTTTTGCAAAGTATATACTTGAGCATATAGAGTATGAACCTATCTTAAATAGTATACTTGACAAATCTACTTTGTATATGGTTCCATGTGCTAATCCTGATGGTTTTGAGTACTCTCGAAATCACTTCTCTTTTTGGAGAAAAAATAGACGCAAAAATCTCGATGGAAGTTATGGTGTTGATTTAAATAGAAACTTTGAAGTTGGTTTTTCTAAAAACAACAATATGAGTTCAAATGTCTACTCAGGTATAGAGCCATTTAGTGAACCTGAAACAGCAGCGCTCAGAGATTTTGCTCTCTCTCATACAAACATCACTATTGCTCTTGATTATCACTCACAAGGAAATGTATTTTTTCCTGCACATAACTTCATACATGAAGACGCTGAGGATGCCATTGACTTAAACCTTTTAGCTTCAAATATGGCAGAAGAGATAAGAAAAGAGTCTGGTCGTGAATATGGTGTTCACATGGGTAAACCACCTACACATCTCATCTCAGGTAGCGGAAGAGAGTTTTACTACTCTTTAGGTGCTTTATCAATTGTAGCTGAAGTTGGTAGTAGAAACATCAGTGATTATGTTGAAAATATGACTGAACATATTGATGAAAATATTCCTGCTCTTCTCTATGCTTTATCAGAGACAAGCAACTATCAAAAAGAAGTAAATCTACCTCGCGTTGGTAACTTTATAACAAACTCTATAAGCTCAAAAAAGATAGAACTCGCTTGGACATATGATAATGACGAAGATGTTTACTTTGAGCTTTTCCGTTCTACAAAGAAAAAAGGTTTTGCACAGGCCTCAAACAGAATTGCCATAACAAAATCAACAAACTATACAGATAGTCATCTTAATCCATCTACAAACTATGTTTACTTCCTAAGAGCTGTATGCAGAAAGAAAAAGGTCAAATCTCCTTTTGCACAACTTGTAAGTGTGCGAACTAATCCTGCTAATGGAATGTTTTCTAAAATACTTTATCCACTAGCAGATAAAATAGGTTATGTAGGAGAAAAGACAAAGAAAAACAATGAACACTTTGGTGCAAATTCTCTTTTTGTAGGAATAAGTGAATCAAAAGGTGAGTGTTTTGGTGTATCTGGTTTCTCGCTTAGTAGTATTCCAGAAAATGCTGTCATTAAAAGTGCTTCAATCTCTTTTTATCCTATGAACAGAGTTTCTGTACAGATAGAAAACTTTGGGCAATGGCGTGTTGGACAGATGGATGATAGAAACATTGATACTCTAAGTGATTTTGATGAGATAAATAATGCGAGAATGTTAAGTTATATCGGGCGACCAACGCTCTCTTCTCAACTCTCTCAAGGTATCTGGAGAAATTATGAGTTTGCTGCACAAGAGATAACTGTGCTTCAAAAATCACTAAAACGCAGAGAAGCTTACTTTAGAATGGAAGGACCAACTTGTCTTCCTCTTGACCGTTCATCTCAAATGATGCAGTGGGACATAGGTTATGGTGAATTTAGTGGTGGTCTTACTTTTAGACCAAAACTGGATATCGCTTATACTATAGATGATGCTAGACTTGATTTGCAATCTTCATCAGAATTTACTGTCACAAAAGATAGAATCATAGAAGATACACTTTCTGCTGGATACGACAAGAATGGAAATGAAAAATTTGCTTGCATAGAGTTTAATCTTTCTAATCTTCCCCAAATGGATAACACTGTAATTTCTAATGCTTATATTGACTTAGAAGCAAGTAAAATTGACGCGCTTAATGACCTAAGATTTCACCTTGAAATGATTGTTCCTTGTGTTGGTGAAAAGACATACGAAAAGATTCAAGCGCGAAATATTATAGAGAGAATTGGTTATGATATCAGTGTTGTTGATGTTAAAAACTCTGCGAAGCAAAGGTTTGTTTTTGACTCTTTTGCCATAAATGAGATGATTAATAATACAGATGAAAACAACAAAGTTGAGTTTGTTATCTCAGCTTCTTCACAAAAAGATTTTTCAAAACTTCAAAGTATCAATTGGATAGATTCTAAACGCATCAAAAGACCATCACTAGTAATAAACTACATCAAAAAGCGTAGAAATCCTCCTCAACAAGTCACAAATCTAAAGCAAACGCTTGAAAATGGAGTCATAAAACTTCAATGGGATAATCCTGATGATGATGGTTACAAAGGAGCTATCGTTGTTAAAAACCCATTTAAAGTTCCATCTTCACCTTATGATGGTCAAAAGCTTTATGGTGGTATAGATAACTATACTTTTGACAACTTCGGAGATAAAAAAATCCATAAATTTTATGCAGTTTTCTCTTATGATGATGTCCCAAACTTTTCAAAACCTGTTTTTATAGAGGTAAATGACTAAAATAATGAAACACTTCAAAGCACTCATTATATTATTTATTTTTTATAATTTATATAGTGCTGAATTTGTTATTCATGATGTAAACAATAGCGATACACAAAAAAGCTACATTCTCCTTCCTTATCTGTTTAGTTCCGATACAATGGGCTTAACAACAGGAGTAGCTGGCATTATGCACGGCTATTATCAACCTCAAATGACTATGTTTGCAACTGCTTTTGTTGGGAGTATAGAAGACTTAGGTAGTGAACAAGCTCGTTCAAAAGGAGCTATTTTTGGAATTAGCAGTTATAAACCAGAATTTTCAAAAAGAATTTTTATAAACTTTTTAGGTTCTTATGCCTATTACCCAAATCAAAGACTTTATCTAAATGGTTCAAATGAGTCAAAACAAAACATACAAAGTACAACTCCAAATGAAGCTACACCTCTTCAAACGCAAGGCTATAACAACTGGTTTAAACTAGATTTTCATTATGTTTTACCTCTTGGAGACAATGAAATGCAAGCACTTCAAACAATAAATCTTGATAAAGGAATTACAGTAGATGAAAAAATTGTTGGTGGCATTCCATTTATAACAGGACAAACAATCCTTGGAACAGAGTTTTTTTATACAAAATGGACAGCAGACAAACTTTTAGAAGATCCTTCATACAAGACAAATGGTGCAAGAGTCTATCTCGAACATGATAACACAGACTACCCCAGCAATCCCTCTCGTGGATATAACTTTAAATTTCAATATTCACAAGATTTTGGACTTTTCAACTCTATACAGAGTTGGAATAGTTTAGATGCTAGTTACTCACACTATTTTGATTTTGAAAACTTTTCTTGGAGTCGACAGAATGTTATTGCACTTAATGTCTGGAGTGCATACTCTCCATCATGGGAACAGAATAAAAAACTCCATCCAGATAATCCAAACGCATTGATAGAAAAACATCAACCTCCAATGTGGGAAGGTGCACGACTTGGAGGATGGAATAGATTACGAGCCTATGATTCCAATAGATTTAGTGATAAAGCTGCATTTTATGTAGCTTCAGAGTATCGAATTATTCCTAAACAGAACCCTTTACGAAGTCAAAAATGG
>JASFZD010000062.1:0-13958 GCA_045046645.1 Sulfurimonas sp.
GTTTTACCTCAAAAAGTTAAAGAGCAGATTGAAAGAGTTCAGATAGCTAAGCAAGAAGTTCAAAAAGCAGAACAAGATGTTGCGCGTGTAAAACAAGAAGCACTTAAGCGTGCGGCAGAAGCAGAGGGTGTGGCACAACAAGCAAGAATCGAAGCAAAAGGTAAGGCAGATGCTATTACTATTCAGGCGGATGCAAAATCAAAAGCAAATATGCTTATTTCTAAATCATTAACAACAAAACTTTTACAGTTAGAGCAGATGAAAGTCCAAGGAAAATTTAATGATGCACTTCAAGTAAACAGAGATGCAAAAATCTTTCTAACACCTGGTGGCTCAACTCCAAATATTTGGGTTGATACAAAAAACATCAGACAAAGAACAACGGCTAACTAAGATATGCAAGAAGCTTTAAGTAGAGTTGATTGGGAGAAGATAGACCTTTTACCAGTCATCGTTCAAGATGTTGCGAATAATGAAGTCCTTATGATGGCGTACATGAATAAAGAAGCCCTTGAACTCTCTTTATCTACAAAAATTGCACACTATTTTTCCCGTTCAAAACAGCGTATTTGGAAAAAAGGGGAAAGTAGTGGACATACGCAAACTATTCACTCCTTTAGTATTGATTGTGATAATGACACACTACTTATAAAAGTAACACAAGAAGGCGTAGCATGTCATACTGGTCGTCGTTCATGCTTTTTTACAGAGCTAGAGAGTGGTGATGTAACATCTGAGGTTGAGGTCAATACTGAGAGTGCGTATGGTGTGATAGACAGACTTTACCATACGATACAAGAGCGAAAACATGCAGACCCTAAAACTTCTTGGACAGCAAAACTTTTTTCTAAAGGTGACAACACGATTTTGAAGAAAGTTGTTGAAGAATCTGGTGAGTTTTGTTTTGCCTACAAAGATAATGATGATCACGAAATGGTTTATGAAGCAGCAGATTTGACATACCATATGCTCGTAGCCCTCGCTGCAAAAAATGTATCTCCAGATAGAATTAAACAAGAGTTAGCTCGTAGATTTAACATGAGTGGTATTGCAGAAAAAAATTCTAGAGAGGACTAAACACTAGTATGAAAGAAAAAATCACTGCGTTTATGAATGGATTAATCACTTACGATTATATTCTTTTTGCTAGTGTTTTTGGTCTTTTTTTATTATTTATGATACTTGCTATTGTTTTAAGAAAGAGAGTAGGTCTTTCTATCTTTATGTTACTTTTTTCATTTATAATTCTCCTTGTTGGTTCAACTGTTGGCTACATTGAGATGCATAAATATCTTTTTAAAAACACACTTACATTAACTTCACAAAAGAAACTGACATTTACACCTGCTATTGTTGTTAAAGGTAGTTTGAAAAATGAGTCAAATTTTGACTTTGAGAGATGTAAAATAACTGCTAGTGTGCACAAAGTAAGTAAAAATGCCCTTAAAAATTATATTTATGGATTTAAGAAACTTACTAAAATGTCGATTGTAGAAGATAATATAAATAGAGGTGACACAAGATCTTTTAAGTTGATTGTTGAGCCTTTTAATTATAAAAGAGATTATAATATTTCATTAAAAGCGAGTTGTAAATGACACTTTTTAACTACTGGCACTTTATTGTATTGGGTATTGTTGGAGTTATTTTTATTGGTGGTGTAATATCAGCTTTTAAACAAGAAAATCCACGATTAATGCTTCCTATGCTTATTTCAGTGACACTTATCTCGACTTTATTGGCTGTGTTTTCAGTTATCGTTGTTGACAAGTACACAAAAATTCCAAAACTCTATAAGCTCAAAAATAAGCGATTGTTAAATATTGAGAAAATTATTTATACCGGTATTGTTAAAAATGAAGGGAATCATGAGATTGGTAAGGTTGTTTTTGAGATAAAGATTGTAAATAAAGGTCATGCTACTGGGAATGTAAAGGGTGGTAATTTTTACAAACCAAGTGGTTTTATGGACTTTTTTTCAGGTGGATATAATTTAAAAACAAAACCACAAACAGTTAAAAAAGAGTTTATCGTTGCTAAACATTTAAAACCAGGTGAAGCAAAATCTTTTAGAGTTTATTTTGATTATCCTGGATATTTCAGAAATGTTTCACAGTTCTCTAAGGTTTGGGGACACTAATATTTAAGTCCTATATTTTTTAGGGTTGCGTTTATATTTTTTATTTGAGTATTTTTGTTTCTACACCAAGATGGTGCTAGAAGTGAATCATCATCTATTCCAGCAGTAACTCTTTGCACGCTTACATTTTCTGGTTTCATCTCTATTGATTTTACTAAAACTTTGAGATACTCTTCTTCGCTTATGGGTCTAAATTCTCCACGGTTAAACTCATTGGCAAGAGCTGTGCGTTTTACTACATAAAGTGGATGATATTTAACAGAATCTATTCCCCAAGAATAAGCAGCACGAGATGTCTCTAACATCATATCCTGCGTTTCATTAGGTAAACCAAAGATAAGGTGTCCACAGACATTTAAACCAGCTTCTTTAGACTTTAGTATCCACTCTTTCACATTTGCACTATCGTGACCACGGTTTATCTTTAGGAGTGTTTTATCATAGACAGATTGGATACCAAACTCTACCCATATCTCTTTATCTTCGTTGAGTAGTGCGAGATAATCAAGTGTCTCTTGCGTGATACTATCAGAACGAGTACCTATGCTAAGTCCTACAACATTATCAAATGATAAGGCTTTTTCATAGAGTGCTTTAAGTGTTTCAAATGGAGCATAAGTATTAGTAAAAGATTGAAAATAAACAAGGAATTTTTTGGCTCCATACTCTTTAGCTTGGCGCTTAGAGATAGCGTCAAACTGAGATTTTAACTGCCCTAGTTGTTTATCTAAATAAGGGTTTTCTTTTGAGTGTAGGTTGAGGTGAAAACTCTTAAGTTCTTGAACTTCATCTGTGCTTGCAGAAAAAGAATCATTTTCACAAAAAGTACATCCACCTTTAGCAACAGTGCCATCAATGTTAGGACAAGTAAAGCCAGATATATTGATGCCGACCTTGTAAACTTTAGCATCAAACTTATCTTTTAAGTAGCTACCATATGTGTAGATTTGTTTCATTAAACGATATATTTACCTGTAAAACAAGCTGTACAGTATTTTTCTTCTTCTATACTTGAATTAACACTTCTAAGAAGAGACTCTTCATCCAAGTAAGCTAATGAATCTGCTTCTATATAATTACATATCTCTTGAATCGTTTTATTTGCTGCAATAAGTTTATCTTTACTTGGTGTATCTACACCGTAAAAACATGGGTCTGTCGTAGGTGGTGAAGAGACACGCATATGCACTTCACTTGCTCCAGCCTCTTTTAACATTCTGATAATTCTTCTAGAAGTAGTACCACGAACGATAGAGTCATCTACAACAATAACTTTTTTCCCTTTAATAATATCAATCATGGGAGAGAGTTTCATCTTTACTTTTAAGTCACGCATCTCTTGCGTTGGCTCAATAAAAGTTCGACCAATATAGTGGTTTCGCATAATCCCCATCTCGTAAGGAATTCCACTTTCTTGAGAGTAACCAATAGCAGCAGGAACGCCACCATCAGGAACAGGAACTACTAAGTCTGCTTCTACTGGTTCTATTTTAGCGAGTGCTTGTCCCATGTTTTTTCGTGTTTTATAAACAGATTGACCAAATACAGATGAATCTGGACGAGCAAAATAAACATACTCAAAGATACAATGCTTTGGTGTTGGCTCAAAAATTTTGATGCTAATTGGTTCTTTACCTTCTTCAAATATCAGAAGCTCTCCTGGTTCCACATCTCTAACAAAAGTAGCACTCACAAGATCAAAGGCACAAGTTTCACTTGCTACTATATAACCACCATTTGGCAAGCGTCCTAAACTTAAAGGGCGAAACCCAAAACGGTCGCGCATAGCAAACATTTTTGTTCTACTTAAAAAAACAAGTGAAAATGCACCTTCTATTCTTTGAACTGCATCTATAATTCTATCAGTAAGTTTATCTTTTGAACTTTTAGCGATTAAATGAATTAAGTTCTCTGTATCCATAAAAGTTTGAAAGATGGCACCTTTTTTAATGAGTGCATTACGAACTTCATCTGCATTTGTAAAGTTACCATTGTGAACAATTGCCATCTCTCCTAAGTCGTATCTAGCAAAAACAGGTTGTGCATCTAAAATAGAATCATCACCTGCAGTAGAATAACGAGTATGACCTACTGCACTTGTACCACTAAGTGTTTTTAGTTTTACTTCATCAAAAACACGCATAACAAGTCCGCGTTTTTTAATTGTATGAAGTTTTTTCCCATCAGAAGAGCTTATTCCAGCTGCCTCTTGACCACGGTGTTGGAGTGCATGGAGCGAAAAATAAGCTAATTTAGAAGCATTTTCACAACCATAAATTCCAACAACAGCACATTTCTCATTCATATTCTCGTGCAAGATAAAATCCTTAGTAAAATTAATGAAATTATACTCAAAATATATATAAGTAATCTTAGTGTAAGTGGAGTAGCCAAAAATTTATAATTGGAATCAAATTTGCTTTATTATGATTATGGATATTGTACTACGAAATAATCTCATTCTTATTACAACAGGGTTTGATACTTTAAATAGCTCATGGATGAAAGAGTTTTTAAATCATCACTCTCGAGGTATGCTCTTTTTACCTAAGGCTGTGCTTGTTTTTCGAAATGAAAATTTAACTAAGATTAGAGAAGAGTTTTTAAGTAGATTAAGCCAGTATCATGCTTCTAAAAATGAGTTTTCACACCAGTTCTTTCTTCGTTCAATGCTCAAATATGGAACGCAACCTATTAAAATAGAGCTCAAAAAACTACAAGAACCTCAAAATGTAAAAGTAAATCTATATGCCTATGATAAAAACAGAGTTTTAATATCCCTAGATTATCCAAACTCTTGGGTTATAAGTTATTTGCGCTCACAATTAGAAGTTTATGTAGAAAAAGGGACAGATGTCTCTTTGGTTATAGATGTATCAGATTATAAAGCAAAGGCAAGATTAGAGCGTGCTTTAAACAAGCGTCATATTTTACATTATCAGATTCAGTACAGATATGACAACCATTTTATGTCAAAACTCTATAGTGATTTCGCAAATTTTAGTTTTGGTGATTTGTGTAAACAGAGTGAAGAGGATGAAAATATCCACTTTTATACTGTTTTAGAGTGTCCCGTGGGTGCTTCTCGAGATGCACTTAAAAAGTCTTATAAAAAACTAACGAAAGTTTATCATCCAGATAAGATATTTAATGACAGTCCAAATATGGTAAAACACTATACGCAAAAGTTTCAACTTTTACAAGAAGCGTATCAATCTTTACGAGTTGTTAATTAAGAGCTAATTAATAAAGTTTTCTATTAGAGAATCTTTAGAACTTGACTTTACAAGTGCTTCAAAATCTTCACCACTAAACAGAGCAAGTTCTTTGCCTCTCATCTGCATTAACTCTTTTGAGAAACCTCTTTTTGAAAAGAAAAGTATTTGAGTGGGAATCAAGTTAAGTTTTTCACATTTTTCACGGAGTTTATTGAGCTCTTTTTTGTTGATTTTGTGATTTGTCCATTTACATTCACCCACATAAATTTTGTTATCATCGGTTATGGTTAAGATGTCTATCTCTATCTCTGCATCCCAATAACTTCCTGAACTAATTATCTGTGCATCTCTGAGATTGTAGTTGAGTAAGACCTCGGAGAGTTCTTCAAACACGAGACTTGTATAACTGTTTTGTTTTTCTTTGAAATTTTTAAGTACTTTGTCAAAGTTACCATTTTTTATGTTTTTTGTTTGTGGGGCTATAAAATAGTACCAAAACCTTACAAAAGGATGTGAAAAAAGAACTTTGTGTGAGATTCTATGTCGTGCATCTCTGCGTTTGAGTTTTGCATCTGGATTTTTATCTCTTGGATGACGCTCGCGTGAGTATTCCATCTGTATTAAACCTCTGTCTTGCAAGAAGTTTAGGGCAGCACCACCATTTCCATTGTTGAGACCTGCCTTGTTAAACGCAGAAAAAATTCTTCTATCTCCAATTGCAAGAGCTTGGAGTAGTCTTTTGTTGTTCGGGTCATCGGAAGTGAGTTCTTGCATTTTTTTATGGAGAGTATCATAATTATCAAGGATTATTGTCTTGATAAGTGATGAGATAGGTTGCGTTGTGTCAATATCCCAACCAAGACCTCCAAAAACTGCAAAGTAAGATATTTGATTTTCCATATCATCAGGATAATTACGAAAATAAAATGAACGAAACTGTTCAAGTAATTTGGAGTTTGTCATAAAATATTGTAACACATTTAAGTTACATTTCACTAGCAAATTTTAAAGCATCTATACCATACCTTTCTCTTAAACTTTGAACAGATTTTGTTAAAGTATGCATCTTTTGGTCTTCTTCAAAACCTATGAGTGATAACTCTTTTTTGGAATCCCGTGTGAAACTAGAACAGTTGATACTAAGTCTGATGACATGAAGTCGTTTTTGTGTATCTGCCCCGTTGAAGAGTTTAAGACAAAGAGTATCAAATTTTTTTTCTGTAAATATTTCAGCAAGTGAGATGTTTTTATGAGAACTTTGGCTCATTTCATAAGATATACTCAAATGAAAAACAGTCGGAATAACATCAAGTTTTAAAATTGCAAAACTGAGATGACGAGCCAATATATGAACTCTGCGTTTAAGTTCAAATCTATCATAAAGTGGGTCAAAAGTTCTACTGATACCTATGGACTTGCGTTTATGCGTTGTGACTATGGGAGCATCAGTCAATCCACTAACGCGTTTATATAACTCTTTTGCATAAGGTCCCCAAGACTCAACAGTACCTCGTCTTGATATTAACGCACCTAAAGTATATATATGAACTCCGTGAAGTCTATTCTTCATACTCTTACCAATCCCAGCAAAATTTTCGACTTTTATGGGGTTAATAAAACTATCAAAATTATGTTCTTTTATGATTTTGCATCCAAACGGCTTAGCGTATGTAGTAGCTAGTTTTGCAATGTAGCGAGTTTTTGCAGCACCGATGGACACAGGTAGTTGTAGAGTTTTTTTTATCTCTAGTTTGAGCTCATCTATAAATATAGGAACATCTTCATCCTCAATCCAACCTGATAAATCAGCATAAAATTCATCAATACTTGCCTGCTCTACAAGGGGAATTTTAGAACATAAAAATTCATGTAGTTTATGAGAAAGTTCTTGATAAAGGGACATATTTGGTGCTTTAATGATGAGGTGAGGACAGAGTTGCAGAGCCTCTCGTATGCTCATTGCAGTTTTAATCCCAAAGGCTCGTGCTTCATATGATGAAGTGGTTAAGATGCCTCGTATCCTTCCATCTTCATCTTTAAAAGCGTCTATATCATCATCTTTTTTTTCATAGGCTTTATAAAATGTTGGAACAAAACTTCCAGAATTTTCAAAATTCACAGTCTGATTTTTAGCCTCTTTGTTAAATATTTTTGTATCACTACGCCCACCAATAGCAATAGCCTTATCTTCCAAAGCAGGTTCAACAATCCTAGCGGCACTTGCAAAAAAGCAATCTATATCTATATGTATTTTAATTTTTTACTCCCATTGTAGCAGTACTTTGAAAGGTATTAATTATATGGCAAATTGACATTTTTATCTATATTCATTTGCTGGGTAATACCATTCATCAGTAATATCGTCTTTATATATACTACTCATTTATGATACTCTCCTATTTTTTATTATCTATTTTTTTGATATCTCTTTACTCAACAGTATGTACCATATACTTACCCTTATGAGCTTGAGCTATGACATTTTGTTTTATCTTTGTAGATGAAGTTTGTGGATTATAGCTAACTTGAACTATCTTTTTCCCTTTGGATTTTAGATATTTCTCTACTGCAATATTATGTGCTTGCCCCCCCCAGTCTTCTCCAATCACAAAAATGTCAACATCTACTTCTTTACAATTAGTTACATATTCAAGTTTATCATAAGAGACAACATCATCTACACATTTTAAAGCCTTAAGCATTCTCATTCTCTGATCTAGTGGAATAACTGGTACATTTTTTTTGTATGAAGCCACTACTTCATCAGAGGCAACACCAACTACAAACTTATCTCCCAATGTTGCACAGTATTCTAAAAGGTCTAAATGACCAATATGCAACAAGTCAAAAGTCCCTACGGTATATACAGTCATTTTCAATTTCCTTAAGTTAAAATTATTTTGATATAATAGCACTTATACTCTAAAACCTTCGTTATATTCAAATAAACAATACTAACGAAAACATTTAAATTATTTACTAGGACTTACAATGTCAGCACAACAACCCACTATTCTTTCTTATGTTAGGGATATTCCTAATCTTTTATCACTTTCAGGACTCTTAGCTACCGTTCTCGCTATTTATTTTAGTATTACAGGGCTTTACGCCGCTGCCATGATTGGTATGGTTTGGGCTGTCGCTTTTGATTGGGCTGATGGACTTGTCGCTAGAAAACTTAAAGGCAGAACTCCAACCGATGCTAAATTTGGCGGACAACTTGATGTTCTAATAGACATAGTAAGTTATGGTGTTACTCCCGCTATTTTACTTTTAAGTTACGGAAAATTTGAGCCTATATTTTTAGTTGGAGCGTTTATAATGATGGCTGCGGCTGCAATACGCTTAAGCTATTTTAGTACATACGGTTTAGCAGGTGGAACAAAATACACAGGACTAGCACTTGATAACAATAGTTTGATTTTAGTGTCGGTATTTTTACTAGAGGGTTTAGTAAGTAATGGAACTTTTACAATCATTTTATATCTTAGTGGAGTAGGACTTGCGATACTTAATGTATCTGAGATTAAAACACCAAAACTCTCAGGAAACCCTAGAAATGTTTGGCTTCTTGCAACATACACTCTTGGAATTACAGCTATTTACAGTTGGAAGCTTTTAAGTTAAAACAATAAATTATACGAGGAAATAATATGGACAAAAAAGAAGATTTTTTAAAGATAATGGATTTTAGACACGCTTGTAAATTGTTTGATGAAACTAAAAAAATCAGTGATGAAGATATGCATTATATTTTAGAAGTTGCACGAAAGTCTCCTAGCTCATTTGGTATGGAAGCATGGAAGTTTTTAGTAATCACAAATGATGAATTAAGAGAAAAATTAAAACCATTTTGCTGGAATCAACCCCAAATCACAACCTGTTCTCATTTAGTAGTTGTTTTAGCAGGAATTGATACCTTAAAAGTAGAAAGTGGAGTTGTTCAATCACAACTAATGCGTCGTAACTTACCACAAGATAAACTAGATGCTTTTATTAAACTTTATGCTTCACACTTGAGTGATACTCTAAGTAGTGATGAAAAAATATACCAATGGAGCGCAAGACAAACTTATATTGCATCTGCAAATATGATGAATGCTGCCGCTAATATTGGGATTGACTCTTGTCCGATTGAAGGTTTTGAGAAAGAGAATGTTGAAAAAGTTTTAGAGCTAGATACAACTAAGTACCAAGTAGCCATGATACTTCCTTTTGGGTACAGAGTAAATGAGCAATCTAAACAACTGCGTTCAAGTTTTGAGAGTGTTGTAGAGTTTATTAAATAAGCTCTCTTCACAAGCATATTTTTATTAACTGATGTTACGATAACCTAAATTGAAAGATTCATAAAACTGTTACAATTTCACGCAACCATAAGTTCTCCAACTTTTTGATAAGCGACTTTTAGAGCCTCAATAATAATAATGACAAGGTAAAGCAATTTCAGGCTTTGTTCCCTGAAAAATCAATTGAGCAGATAAAAGCATTTTAGGTTAAAGAAATTAACTAAAGCAATATATTACTTGAATGGTACGATTAGAGTTTATAATCGACTCAAAATATGGTACTATTATATTAAATATTCGACTCAAAAGGTAAAGTATGGATAATGAAATTATAAAGTGGATATGGCAACATACAGATTATCCACATTTCAAATATGATAAAATAAAACTCTCAATACTTATCAGCGAAATAGATTACCAAAGAGGGATCCTCGATGGTATGTCTAAACTTTTTAGCCAAGAAGATATTAGAAGCATAGAAATAGACACCTTAACAGATGAAGCAATAAACACATCTTTAATAGAGGGTGAAGTATTCAAAAGGGAAAGTGTACGCTCCTCATTTAGGAAAAAACTAGATAAAGACTTTGACGCTAGAAGTGATAAGTACTCAACAGCTGCAACAGATTCTCTTGTGGAGATACTTTTAGATTGTAGCTTAAACAAAGAACCTTTAACGCTTGAAAGACTCCATGGATGGCATAATTGTCTCTTTGAAAATAGGTATAGTAAGTTAGATCGAATTAATATTGCTACATTTAGAACGCATGATGATATGGAAGTAGTCTCTGGTGCGATAGGGTATGAAAAAGTACATTATAAAGCTGTACCTTTATCCAGTATGAATGAAGATATTAAAAACTTTTTAGACTACTGTAATAGCAGTGATGAAAACATTTATATTAAGTCTGCAATAGCCCATCTATGGTTTGTCTCTATCCACCCTTATGATGATGGTAATGGAAGAATATCGAGAGCAATTACTGATTCCATATTATCTAAGCAGACACTTCATACAGAGTTTAAGCTCTATTCTATTTCAACAGCTATCAATAGTGATAGAAAAGCTTATTATGATGTTTTAGATCAGACAACAAATCTTTTTAAAAATAGAAATTTTGATATAACTTTATGGTTAGACTGGCATTTGAATACTTTAAAAAGTGCAATGATAGATGCATTGAAAAATATTGAATACCTTGTAGAAAAGACAAAGTTTTGGGATTTACATACAAAGCAAGCTCTAAATGAACGACAGATAAAGGTTCTAAATAAAATACTCGATAAGGGTGCAGAAAACTTTGAAGGTGGCATCAATACAAAAAAATATATATCACTGACTAAGGTTAGTAAGGCTACAGCAGGAAGAGATATTGCGCAGCTTGTTGAATTTGGATGTATTGAACAAATAGAAGGAACTCAAGGAAGAAATATTAGATATAAAGTGCAGGTATAATACCTTTTAAAATAAAGAGCTGATGTTACGATAAAAAGAAAGGATTTTTATTTACTGTAACAGATTAGCAAAAAATTAGATAAAATTTCAAAAAAATAAGGATTAAAAAAAATATGGCAAGATTTCCAGAAAATATAGGATGTGAAAATCCAGACTGTGTAGCAAAAGATAGATGTAAAAGACAAGTGATAGCAAAAGATGGTTCAGCAGTTGAAGTTAGAACCTTTGGTGGAACTCCTGAGAAACAGTGTGGGAATTTTTTACAAAGATAAATATGCGATATATATTTGTAGGGTTCATACTTCTGTTTGCTGGATGTAGCATAAAAAACTATGAGCAAATAGATGCTAAGATAATCATCATTAAATCACCACAACTAAAATTTGCAGATTTAGGTTATGTGCGACATAACGACAAAGATATAGAACTAGAACTTTTTGTTGCAGGTCAAGTGGTTAAAAAGATAAGTATCAATCATCTTATCTGTGTAGATGAGGGCTGTATGCTAAAGGGCTCTTTTAATAAAGAGTATTTACATGCTTCTTATCCTGATGATATACTACAAAATATTATCTTAGGGCGTAAAATATATGCTGGAGAAAATAGTCTGAAAATAGCTGATGGTTTTAGGCAAGCAATCAAAAGAAAAGATGTAGATATAGACTATAGTGTGACATCAAAGGTAATCTCGTTTAAAGATAAAAAAAACAGAATAATTTTTAAAATCAAGGACACAAAATAATGGCAAAATTTGTAGGAGCTCATTGCTCGGCATCAGGTGGTGTTTTTAACGCAGTAGCAAACGCAGAAGCTATCGGAGCCAAAGCATTTGCTCTCTTTACCAAAAATCAAAGACAATGGGTAGCTAAAGATTTAGATACAACTACTATAGATAAATTTAAAAGTATGCTTGAATCGAGTGGTATATTAGCAAAACATGTACTTCCTCATGACTCCTATCTTATAAATCTTGGTCATCCAGAAGTTGATAAGCTAGAAAAATCTAGAAATGCGTTTGTTGATGAATTGCAACGATGTGAGCTTTTAGGTTTAGATAGACTTAATTTTCACCCTGGAAGTCACTTGGCAAAAGTAAATAAAAAAGATAAAGAAAATCTTGAAGTGATGGCTCCTATCGAAGATGTATGTCTTGATGTGATTGCAGAGTCTATAAATATCGCTTTAGATAAAACACAAGGTGTTAGTGCAGTTTTAGAAAATACAGCAGGGCAAGGAAGTAACCTTGGTTGGCGTTTTGAGCATTTAGCGCATATTATTGACAAAGTAGAAGATAAATCTCGTGTAGGTGTTTGCATAGATACTTGCCACATGTTTACAGCAGGGTATGACATAAGAACAAGAGAAACTTACGATAAAGCTTGGAGTGAATTTGAGAAGATTGTAGGTTTTAAGTACCTTATGGGAATGCATATCAATGACTCAAAACCACCTTTAGGTTCTCATGTAGATAGACATCACTCGCTTGGAAAAGGGGAGATAGGTCTTGATGCTTTTAGATTTATCATGAATGATGAGAGAATGGATGATATTCCGTTGATTTTAGAAACGATTGATGATACTATTTGGAAAGAAGAGATAGAACTGCTTTATAGTTTTGTAGATTAAGTTTAAATTATGTATTATGTTTTATTAATTTTTATAATAGGATATTTAGTATGAAAAAAATTGTTTTAATGTCACTCGTGGCGAGTTCGATTTTGATGGCTGGGGGGTATCAAATCCCAGAGAGTTCTACAAACGCAGTTGCCTTAGGTGCAGCAAATGTTGCTCATAATCATAACAGTGCAGATGCAGCTTACTATAACCCTGCAAAAATGATTTTTATGAGTGATGAAAATCATCTTGATGTGAATCTAATGTATATTGGACTTGATGGAGTTACATATAAAGGTTCACAAACAGATAAATTTGGAAATACTGCATCTGGACTAGATTTAAAAGCAAAAAAAGAAAATTTTGTTCTCCCAACAATTCATTATGTATCTCCTAAACTTGGAGCGTCAAATGCAAGAGTAGGTTTAAGTATAGTTTCGCCTGCTGGACTAACTAAGAGGTGGGAAGAAGGACCAGCCAAAACTTCTGCAGAAGAATTTACACTTAAAACTGTTGAAATCAATCCGACTGCAGCGTTTGAGATAAATAATAAGCTTGCTTTTGCTGTTGGTTTTAGAATTGTTTATTCTGAGGGTGTAGTCAAAAGTAATGGGACAATTGTTGCAAACCAAGCACCTTCCGTGACAAGTGTAATAAGTCGTGATATGACTGGTAATTCAATCGATTTTGGGTACAATTTGGCACTTGCTTATAGTCCAACTTCTGATTTAGAGTTAGCACTTACTTATCGCTCGAAGATTGACTTAACAGAAGAAGGTGATGCCAAACTTTCTTCAACAACAAGTGGGATAATACCAAGTGCAACTTATAGTGGTGTATCAAGTGTAGCAGTGCCTTTACCAGCAACTTTCTCTGCTGCTATAGCTTATACTTTACCTTCTAAAACAACACTTGAAATGGTTTATGAGAGAACTTATTGGTCTGCGTATAAATCATTAGATTTTGGATATGATGGAACAATTACAAATCCTGTCTTAGTGGCTGCGTTTAATACTCCAATAGCAAAGAAGTGGAAAGATACAAACACATACAGATTTGGTGTAACGCAAGAGTTGGATAAATTAACATTGATGGCTGGTCTTGTGATAGATGAAACACCAGTTCCAGATAGTTCACTTTCATATGAACTCCCAGACTCTGACTCAGTCGCTGTTTCTTTAGGTGCTCGTTATAAAATCAATGATAAAATCGATATTGGCTTAGCTGGACTTTACTCTATG
>JASFZD010000063.1:0-11004 GCA_045046645.1 Sulfurimonas sp.
GTTTCAATCCCCTTAAAATCGGGTCAGTATGTAATCTATCTCATCCCCTTGTAGAAGGAGGTAGATATTTTAAAATATACTTAAATAAACAAAATAACAATAAAAAGTTAAATAACTATTTTTATTATAGCATATTAAGCTGAAATTTTATAGTCATTTTGATGTTCATAAGCATATCTATATATCTGAAAGGCTTCTTTTTTTGATAATGTTTTAGAATTTTTTTTATCATACAAAAGGCCTGAATAATCTATGCCAAGTTTTCTCCCAAAATACTCAAAAGTAGGATAAATATTATTGACAGTGTCTGCTTTCATTAAAACTCTAAATTTTTTTATAAAATCATAGTATTTATTATCAGGTTTATACCTATTTTGTGGATAAGATGCGTATGAGTGATACGATTTGTTGGCTAGTTGCTCTTTTTGTTCTTTTAAGAGTAGTTTTATTTCTTGCAGCTCATTTAAAATTTCTCCGGCCCATTGTGGTTTTTCTTCTGCCTCACCACTAAATATTACTTCGATCTGTTCATAAATATTCATAATATCACCTTATAATATTTGGTTTTTTTAAATCAATACCATGTTTAAGATTGATAGATAAGTTTTTATCAACTTTATACACACGCACATCATCCTCATCTCTATTAATTATCCCCTCAATAATTGATACTATCTGTTCAATATCCTTTGCTGTTGCCTCCATATAATAAAAAATGGATTTTTGGATTCTAATAGAGACTTTTTCTAAATTTTTTGCTATTTTTGCTAATCTTTTTGGATCTGCAATATCATAACAAATTAAAAAATTAAATTTCTTCATCTACTATAATCCTCCCCAATAGTTGACCATGCTGATTTATAAAATAAAGATCAAAAAGTGCTGCGAGCAATAAACATTCAGATATTGTTATATTAATTAACTTGTTTACATATAGTCTTTTAATATGCCTATAAGCTATCACACTGTCACTACATTCAGATTTTTTAATTATCAAATACTCTTTGTTTATATGGAGAGTAGTCGTAGATTCTTTAATGATTATTATTTGCTTCATGAATCATCTTTTTTAAATTAGCTATCTCGCTATCTAATCTTGGCTTTAAAAGATCCACTAGGGCAACAAACTCTCTCCAAATTTTTTTCCGTCCATCATATTTAAGATATACGCCACCTTTTTTACTAAAATCTTCTATTGAGAGCAGCTCGTTTGTAAAAATAGAGATCACGGCTTGGTTTATAGATGCTCTAAAGAGTTCCAATAAATCTGATGCAAGCGCATTATGCGTTCTAAATGGTGTATGTAGATAACCAAGTCCGCATTCAAATCCGTAACTTAAAAGTTGCACAGAAATAATATTATAATAGAGTGAGTACCAATAAGATAAAAGGGCATTAACAGGATCTTTTGGTGGTTGTTTACTTCGTTTGTTTTTGTGTAAGCTTACTGGGAGTAATGTAAAAAAATGTTGAAAATACTCTCTTGCAAAAGAACCTTCAATACCCATGATTTCATTAATTTCAACTGCAGATTCCAACTGTTTTATTTTAGAAGTTATATCAACTTCAATATTATGGGTTTTAAGTTGTTCCATATGGGCTATTAGTTTGTTTTTTATAAAATATTTTGCAAAATCTATTTTTGCTTTTAGTGAATTATACTGTGCTAGTTTTATCTCTGCATTTTTGGTATTGGCACTGTTGATAATACTAAACTTGTCGTTGTTGTAGGAGATAACAAGTATCGATATGTTATTGTCTGTAAATTTTAAAATGTCTTTTGTATGCAGTGTAGCTCTATGATTTAAAATTAGAATATCTATTAGTTTAAAAGGGATAGTTTGCTCTTCAAACTTAATAGAATTATTGACAATTTGTATTGTTACGTCTTTTTTGTCGATAACAGCAATTTTCATAATATAATAACCCCGTTTTTTTCAAAAACTATGTTTTTTGCTTTACCTAACAGTATGGGATTTTTAGCAACTCTTATAATATTTACTTTGTCATCATTTTCTATAAGCACTTCCAGCTCTTTTACTAAACTTCTCATAAGGTTTATATCAAGCGGTGCTTCAATAGCCGATTTTTGTCCTCCAAGCGCATATGAATAAGCAATTTTTTTTACTTTGGGAAGACGTTTTTTATCTGGAATGTCATAAGCGATGATGTAATTATGCAATTTAACTCTCCAAAGTGAATAAATTTTTATTTCTAGTTTTATAATTTGTTATATAGTCAAAAAGTTTTTCTAAAGTTTTATCACCAACACCTTTGACCCTCAAAAGGCCACTAAGGCTATTAATAGTGGAGTCATTCAGTACTGTTCTGATTTTTTTTACTATATCGATTCTGATTTTAGTATCTGTTTTTATAGTTACATCATCAATCTCTTGAAAAATGGATTTAAATGATTGATATAAATCATCTTGAGCCATTGGATCAAAGTGCCAGATCTCTACAGGGACATTACATTGACTTAAATAATGTTTCATAATTGATAGTGACTCTTTAGAATCAATACCACCTTTGTCCGCACCAAGTAGTGGAAATGCAATAGACATAATATTTTTTTGTTTATAAGTGTCAAGAAATTTTTGTAATCCTTTGTGGAGATACTCTTTTTTTGAAGGGAATTTCCAATTGTATTTTGTTGGAAAATTCAAAATATTTTGCTTTTTACTTTTATAAATCCATAACATCCCAATATCGATCTGTTTGTTTGTACATAATAGTTGATACTGTGTAAACATTTCAGGCTCTCTAAGTCTAAACTCATAAGCAATTCCAGCCCCCATAACGCCAACACAGTTAATTGTATTAACTATAGTTTGACACTGGGTTGTAAAAATATTTCCTGATTTTTCTATTATCATTTTTTTTCCTAATATTGAAAAAATAGATTTGATTTGATGGCAATTTTTCGAGATGGAAGATTATATTTTTTCATCAACATGGCCTTAGTTGTTTCATTTTTAACATATATCCCTTTAAGAAACGAGATTGGTACTTGTTTATATACAAGTACTTCTGCCATCATGATTTGTTTGACAATAGATGCTTTATCATTCCAGCGGTCACTTTTGACTAAATTCCAGTTTATTTTATCTAAATCATCTGGTTTATTATAGAAATGTACACTGTTGGTCGATGCATTTCTGTCTGTAAAAAGAATGCCATCTTGTGCGAGAAGCTTTTTGTCAAATGCAAGTATTACAACATCTTCATATCTGTTCTTATACATCATTGCATTGCGAGGGTTAAAATAGAATGGCACATACTCATGGATTTTTCGTCCATAAATATTTTCACGAGATTCTCTTCGATTGTTGACTTCTTTATTGGAGATGTCCCTTTTTTTATAAGAATTGCTATGTGCCTGTAAACCATACTTAAAAATAGTTTCAAGATTGTTGATGTGTGTCATGTGGTCAAGTGATGTAAAGCCGTATTGATCAAGAGTCATTTATACCTTCCTTATGTTGTGTTAAGGAAAGTATAGAGATTTTTTTGGTCATATTTTGTCTATTGATAAATATATTCTTTAAAAGTATTTAAATAATTTTCCAACTTTTTTATATCTTCTAATGTGTTATCTTGTCTATCACCATTTTGATGCGCAATTGAATTTCTTATATTAGATATACTATTTGCAAAGCTTGGATTATTTTTTTTAGTATAAAAGTATTGCCCATATTTATCATTGCCAATACTTTTTTTTGCTTCTTCTCTTAACTCATGATTATTAACATCATAGTCTTTTAGCTCACAGGATTTAGAGATTATAGACTCATAAAGTGCAAGATATGAAAATGCATAATTTTTATTTTTATAAAACCACTGAGCTAGTGTAAACTGAAACATAGATTTTTTTTCTTTATTTAAATTATCTACTAGCTTTATAATTTCTGGTGCTAAAAGTTTTACTATTTTATTTGAGGAATTAGATATTGTTTTTATTTTCTTTGATGCATTTTTTATAAAAATTTCAAAAGCTGCTAAGTTTGCCATTTTTATAGAATTATTGAGTTGAACAAAAGAATTTTTAACATTTTTTTCAATACTTTTGTCATTTTCTAACATTCTAACAAGTGGATCAAAGTCAGAATATGTTTTTATTGCATCAATAGCTTTAATCCACTCTTGGATTTCAAGTAAAATTTTTATATTAATTACAGGGGTTATCCCCTCAGGGGATTCATAACTGTATTCAAACATACCATAATACACCCCTTGAATAGTAAATTCTTTATCTGAAATAGAAGAAGTAAACTGAGTCATTACAAAAGACATTAATGATAGTGAACGAAATGAATGTGTAATATCAAGTAGAATTTCATCCCCATTTTCTATATGTTTAGAAATTTTTAAAAAAGTTTCAAAATTAGACCAAAGTTCTTCATTATTAATGCCATAATCAACAACAAAACATTTAGAACCTTTACTCAATGTTTTATTTAAAAGGTCTAAATCATCTTGAGTTATTTTTCCTTCATCTTTTTTTGTATATAATTCTTCAAGATATTTGTCATCTTCACCACCAAATAACATATATACTTCATCCCAGATAGATTTTTTTGTACCTACTAGGAATATATCATCTACTTCATAATGCTTTGCTAAAGCATCAACAATCAATGATGTCTCATAGCATGTTTTATCATCCATTTGATATTTTGTTTTTTTATAACCACTATTCTCTTTTTTTCCTGTTCCTAAAGAACTTATAAGAATTTTTGCCATTTTAATTACTTCTTTCAATGTTTTTCAACATCTCTTTTGTTTCTTGAGTTCTCTTAAATGCACTTTTCTTTTTTTGCTTATCCCATATCTTCTCTTCAATCATTTTTTCTTTGACAAAAATTAAAGCTTCTTCCTTAAACTCATCAATTTCATTTTTCTTTATTGCTTGAAATACAATAGTAGAGATATTTATATTTTTATCGGGGTACGCATTTTTAAGTTGTTCTATCTTTAAGCCAAATGGGCTTAAGGAGGCTAATCTCTTCTCTTGCTCTTTACTCTCCCTATTTATTCTCTCTTGTTCTAATCTTTTAGCATCTTCTTGTTTCCTTTTATTTTTTAATTTTTCCTCTTTCTGTTTTGAAATAGTTTCTTTGATTTCTGTTTGTCTAGTATGTAAATCAGCATAATAATTTTTGTTGCGCTCATCTACAAGGATCATAGCATCGGAATACTCCGTCTCATCTATTAATTCTATCTTGATCCAGCCAAACGGGGAACCATCTTCATAAAGAGTGTGTGTAGCTACTGGTTTATTGTAACTATTAAGCACATCTTCCCCATTATCAACCATAAAAGCTTTCCCACTGAATTTACCTATTCTTGTTACAAAACTATGTTTAGTAATTTTAAATAAAATATTAACTCTACTGTCTGCATCAAAAAACTCTTTCATTTTATCCTGAATATCTTCAAAAGAGTATTGTGTACTTAACGAGCCAATAAAAGAGGAGTTTACATCAATAATTTCAACAATTTGTGGTATATTGCTTCTCGCCTCGGCAGTTGGATTTTTATGCCGTCTGTAACTATACCCGTTCTGAGTATCTCCTTGAAGCATTAAAAAATCAGAAATAATTAACTGTTGACGCTTATCGTTTTCTTTTACTTTTTGAGGATAAATTTTAAATACTGTATCAAACATCCCTTTTAAACTACTACCCAAAATAACTGCTTTATGTGTATTTGGATTTTTATATGTTTTTTGAATTTCAAAAAGATTTTTATTTTTAGAGTTGTCCTTGTTTCGGATTTTATTATATGTGTCTTCTACTTTTTTAGATATTTTAGTTTTATGATAGGCTATTTTTTTAGCCAAATCTTTATGATTTTTATAAAAATCAATTATCTGCATATAGTCATTTAGTTTTTGGTTGAGTTGCTGTCTATCAGGCAATGATAGTGCTTGTAAAAACAGTACTTCGTCAAACTCATATAAATAGTGATCATCTATCACAAAGTTTGTCGGCTCATACACTTCTCCTGTACCTATATGAACAGGTGATAATGCAGTAATTTTTAATCTGAACTTATTTTTTAAGTTTTTCATATCAGATTCTCCTTTAGAGGTATAACTATGCTATATCCTTGATGTACCGTTTCTTTGTATACGGAATGCCCTTTGATAGCCTTGCCGATATATTGAACTGATTTGTTTTCATCAAAAACAATAACACTGCCTGATTTTGCTAACAATAAAGGCTTCTTAAATGCTGAAGCTGTTGCTAAAGATGCACCATGCTTTGTAAATTTTGTTATTGGTGCATAAAAAATATCTTTACATTCTAGTCCTTCAAGAGTGCTATTACTTAATGTCATATATGTAGTGCTATTTTGTTTTTGTAATGAAACCTCTGAAAAGTTACTAAAAGAAAAACGTCCTTTTCCAATACTGCTATTTTTACCAAAACCCATTTCACTTACTGTATTCATAGATTTTTGCAGATCCTTTAAGCTGAATTTTTGTTCATCCAGCAAAATATAAACATCATGATCTGATAATTTCATTTCCTCTTCACTGTAAGGATCAAAAGCATCATTTCCTGTTGTAAATGTTTTATAATTGATACTGTTTTTTACTACGGAAGCTTTTTCGTTCATATAACTAATCTCTTCGTTAGTCCTTGCTTTTGAAAACTGAGTATTTTGTAAATGCTCTAGCGTAAGCCAAATCTTTTTACGATTTGTTTTTTTATTATCAGGATTTTCTGACAATAATCTGCTTGGTAGAGACGGTTTTGGCAAATAGCCACTTGCAAAGCCATCAGACACTATCATAAAAGGCTTCTCTTGATAATTGATTAAGAGATCCTTGAGTTTTTCTTCACCAAAACTATAGCGTATAGCCCAGCACAATTGACCGAAGATAGTATCACCTTGTAAGAGAGTTGCAAAAGTTGAGAGTGGTGTGATTTTAGTTTTATAAAATTTCATACTTTACTTACTTATAAAGCTTACTCTACCATACCCACGACTTCCACTTCCTCCAAGATAATCATTCTCAATAAGTTCAAACCCTTTTTTTATCATTTCTAAGAGTTCTAGCTTATTGTCTTCATCTAATATTTTAACTCTTATATCATAGTCAAATTTAACTCCAGCGGGCACTCTTTCTGTTTGTCTAGGATGTTCAGCAGTTCCTTCTTGGCGATTAATAACATTTTCATATTTTGCTTCGCTTAGTTCCATCTCTTGGCTATCTTTTGACAAAGAACAATCGCCTACACTAATTCTTGTAATACCGTATTTACCCTCTTTGTCACCAAAAAGTTTCAACAAATTTGTTGCATCTACTTTTATTTTTTCATCATTAAAAATTGGGTTATCTAGTAGTTTTGAACTAAAAGGTGTTCCATCCCCAACCCCTACAACCCCTATATGCCACTCTAACAAACTTCTCATTTTGCCCTTGAGAGAGCTTCCCGGTATGTATGGTTTATCAGTATTTATGTCTTTAATAACACCATTGTCAATTCCACCAATTTTCATAGTATCATCACCTCCACCAATGTGTAGACCACTTAATAACTCTATTTGTCCTGTCAATTTTTCTATTTTCATCATTTCTATTTTCTCCCTTCTAAACTTTTATGAAATCCAATAACTGCCTCAAAAAAGAGTTTGAATGTATTTAAATCTTTTTTTGTATGTATTTGATTAATAGATGTGCCCATCATATCAACAAAAGACTTGTTGATAAGTTTACCACCACCACTGTTTCTTTGACTTGCATATGCTACTTTTGAATTAAGCATTTTTATAAATGGTAAAACCTCATTATTGAACTCTTCATCATCAACAGATTTCGATTTATCATTAAGTTCTAATACTTTATCATAGAATTTTCTTATTTGAGTATTTTGAACACCACCTTTACCAACCCCTATATCTTCTGCCATTTTTTTAGCGGTTTCATTAAACAACTCACTATCTTTAGTGTAATCTAAAACTATCATACTGCTCTCCTTTTATATACAAATTCACTCAAATATATTTTTGTCTCACTTGGATTTTGTGAGATATACTTATCTAACCCCATTAGCAACTCTTTATCTTTATCCATATTCATATTTCTACTAAACAAATAGTTTAACTTCGATTTCCACATACTATTTTTTATGTCACTTGCAACATTTTTACTCATATTACAAAACTCCAAAAACCTGTAGACTGTAACAGTTTCCAAGTTTTGATAGTTTTGAAAAATTTGCTCAAGATTAGTGTATACCTCGATATAACTCTTCCATTTTACACTCTCACTCCAAATTGATAAGCCATCTTTGCCATCAAGATCTTTTGATGCTTCAAGCAGCTCTTCTGTATGCCCAGCCAAATAACTTATGGGGGTTGCAGGTTTTGCAATAGATATACCAAATGAGATAGAAAGTTTAGTTTTATTATAGTTGACATATGTTTTGAACTCTTCTTGTATAATTCGTGAAAATTGCATTATTTGATCCCAAGCACCAACTAAAAAAAGATCATCTCCACCGGCAAAAACGGTATAGATATTACGATATTGTGCTCTTAAGAGTTTCGGTATATAAAGAGAGAAAAAAGCATCAATTCCTTTACTAAATTCATCAAAATTTTCAAAGCTTTGTATTACATTACTTTGTTTGATAAAATTTCCCATACTGTCTACGTCGGCTTTTAAAATACCGAGTGCTTTTATGCCATTTTCATTATTATTGCAGCTATTGTTTGCTATATCACTAAAAGAGAGTGGTTTGCCATAGTCATTGTTCGGTATATATGATTTGATGCGGTTATCCAACTTTATTTTGGGATTGAAATCATCAAAGAATATTCCAAGTTCATCAGCATATATCTCTTGTGCCTGTTTTTGTGTAAGTTTTTTACCAAGCTCTATAAAAGTGTTACATGTATGACAATTTTCATCTTCTATTTTTCTTATGTTACATACTTTACATAGCGTTTGATTGTCTAGATTTGTATCGTATTCAAGTATTGGCGTTTGTTTCAAAAGATTAAATTTCTGATACTTTGCATTTTCAATATTTATAGCAAGAGTATCTCTAAAAGCTTTATAGTTTTTTGTCCAGTCATCTTTTGTTAATGATAATGAAACAATGGAAATACCACTAAGGCCAAAAAAGTTTTTAATAAAGTAATCATCAACCTTTTCTTGTATATTTTTTATGTCAACACTTTCCATAGGTACTAAAATTTCAAATTTACCAGCATTATTACTTATGATATATTTTTCATCTATACTGAGTGTAAAACAGATATATTTTGTTAAAAGCTCCGTATATATTTGTACAAAAGCTGATTTGCTTCTTAGTACTTTTGCCGCATTTTTAGTTGTTAATCCATCAAATATAAAATTTTGTATTCCCCAGAAATCCCCAGCTATGTAAGTCATCTTATCTTGTAGCAACTGATCTATATCAGACCTTTTATATACTGGATCATATACAGCGGTATTAAAATACTTACTCATCACGCCTCCTTCACTTCAATTTTTCCAAGGCCAAAAACAGTCTGTTTTCCAACACCTATGAGTTCTCCAACTTTTAAAACTTCATAGCACTCTTTATTTAGTCCTATTATTTCTATTTTACCCATTATGCCTCCTAAGTTCATTGTTGTTTTTTGACGGTTACTCATTCTTGTTAATTCCTTATACCGAAGATATTTTTTTATAATTTTACCTTCAATAGGGTAAGGGAATTTTTTATACCCTTTATCTAAAAGTTGCATTTGCCGCTGGTAGATGGAGTTAATAATATCTTTAAGTTCCAATTTGTCATCTCTTACAAAATTATTTTCTTTTTTTATTCTCAATGGAGTTTTAATATACAAAGTGATATTTTTCTTTGCATCATCTATATGCAACTTTTTTATATACTTGTTCGGTAAATGCAACTCTCCGTTTTTTAAAGATTGTTCACCATTAATAAAAAGTTCAAAGTACGGATATAGAGTTCGCTCTTTACCTAAACCATTTTTTGTAAGCATCATATGTAATGCACTGACTATATAAGGAAGTTGTTTTGTTGCTTCACCAAAGAGATAAAGATTAAAATCGTAATACTCAAGCCCAAGCTCAAAATCAAACCTATATTTGCGAAAACTGTTTTTCTGCTCATAAAATTGGTGGTATGTACAGCTACTTGCACTAAAACATTCTTCGCATTTGAAAGAAGGGTTTATACAAGATACCTTTTTTAGAGCATAACCTAATGCCCCACGCAGTTGAGAGCCAATAAAATATGGAGGTTTCTTATCAGGTTTTATTAAAAGAGATATTTGAGTAAATTTCATTATATTTTATTGTCCTTTGCTAGTTCAGTATAACATTTACAAATTAATTAATTATTAATATTATTTATGTTTTTCGATGTTATACAAATTTACACATTGTTTTTCCATTTTTTACAATTGCACAAATTCTAAAGATAAGTTTTGTCTAAGAATTTTTGTTTATAAAATATTTTTTAATCTTTGTCATCTCAAGAATCAGATTCTTGTGCTGCGATGACGAGTGTTAAAATAGCAATTACTATTTTTCCAGCAGTTAACCAACTCATAAATTCTCCTTGTTTTGATAATGTAATTATAATATGTTGTTTTGACATATATTGTCTATTTGAAAATATTTAAAATCTAATACTCTAGATATTGCTTTAAATCATCCTCAATCGTCTCTTTCAAAGAGAGTGGCTCTATTACTCTCATATACGGAATCCACTTTTTAATTAATTCCTCCATCTCCATCTCTTGTGTTACCCTAAACGCAAGTAGCAAAGAGCCGTCATCCTTTGTTTGAACTATCTTTTGAGACGGTAAAAACTTCTTGAGTTTAAAAAATCTTGCCTTTTTACTATCGACTTCCACTAGCACCTCTATCATATGAGTTCTATAGTTTGGGGTGTATTTTGGAAATGGTGTTTGCAACTCTTTTATGAATGATTCTATATCGGGATTGAGATGAAATGTTTTTGTATGAAGTTT